>NZ_AOHM01000056.1:0-26744 GCF_000510895.2 Pseudomonas sp. FH1 | reverse complement strand
CACCGTACCGGAAAGGTCAGGTGTTGCACTCAGATTTTGCCGCCGCCCTGTCATAACCCTCCCAGAAAAACCTGATCACGTCATTCAGTTCAAAGAGCGGATCAGCGGTGACATGCCAATGGACACCAAAAAACACTTCAGGCTTGGAGCAACAAGACAAATTGCCCGCACCGCCCACCAAGGTATGTTTTAGAACAGGCGCTGGAAATTGAATCAGCGTGCCAGTATTCACATTCACGAATGTATTATCAGACTGTTGGTCATTCACTCCGTTACTGGTGGTGTAATACACCGGCAGTGCAGGATGTATGAAGCCTTCCATCACGGCCCAGGGGATTACCGTAGAAAATACCAACTGGCCTGCCACATCACCGGGCTGGACGGTATAGGAGGCCACGGGCCCAATCCCGTTCCAATAAAAGCCCAAGACCTCACCAGGCTGTGGATCCTGATAAAGCAATACACGCGCACGAGCACCTGCCGGATTGTCATCATGGTTGACCACGTTTTTGGTATTGGAGACAAGCCCCCGCACCTCCGTCAGCGGCAGATCCAGGTTGAGCAAGGCTGGCGCGTTGGCGTGGTCCTGCCCGGCGACCGGCAAGTTGACATTCACAGGTATCGCGAAGGATGGAAATGGCGGCAGGCTGAAGCGAATAATCTCGTAGCGCACCGGCACTGTTTCGGGGGCCAGTGGGTCCGTCAACGGTCCACGTAGCAACGGCCAGTCAATCCGCACGTCGGTGGGGAAACCAATTACATCCTGGAGCAGGGCGGGACGGCCTTCCCAGTAAACGCGGACCTTATCCCCCGGCGCCCAATTGGTGTATGCATTAATCCTGACAAAAATACCGGCGCGGGCGTCATCACGCTTGATCAGCAAATCACTGTAACGTTCAGGCGGATAGATTTCTGGCAGTGGCCGTGGCCCGGGCAATGGAATTAACGAAAGCTGAAATGGAAGACCGGCACTGCGCACACTGAAATATCCGGCCCTGTCAAAAATCCGGTAAAAGATAAACGCAGCACCACTGATCAATACACGGAATTTGTCCGCCGGCAAGTAGACAATCAATGGATCGCTACTCAACACTAACTTATAAATATAATCTGGCCCGGCAACCGGAGGGTTTGCAGAATTGGACAAATAGAGGTGAATGTCATCTCCGTCGCTGCGGCCTGTATAAGGGAGAAGGTGAAGTGCGACCGGATCGTTATTTAGCAGGTAGGTTTCATCCACTGCAGGTGATGGAGGCACCACAAACTCGAGATGATCGGCAGGATCTAGTAACTCCGGGTTGCTCTGATCGATGGTGAGTGTTCTTTTGGGGTCTAGTTCGCTGGGACCACCAAATGAGTCTGTGACGACGTAATACAGCTGCACTAAGCCAGCTAACGATTGCATGACAAGAGTGGGAATATACAGCACATGCTCAATAGGAAACGGCGGGGGTGGCGCAGTGACCGTCTTTGATTGCGTATAAATAACAGTGGCCCCTTGCATCAAAATGAGGTCAAGAATATGCGGGCTATCCAGCGGCACAGGCCCCGGCCCCACATGGAAATTTTCACTTCCAGGTCTGCAAGCAACACATTTCTTTTTATTAGACCCGTTGGGTCTAAGGGGTCCACGCCGGTGATATCCATTGGAGCAAGTGACAGAACACCCTTCGCATTCAAAGACGATGCCCCAGTGCCGGTGCCTGAACTAGAGGTGGTTGGCATAACAACTTCCTCAACGCTGCAACGAGAAAGAACCAGCAACGACGGAACTACTGGTCGACTATTGAAGAAATTAAATACTCAATTTGATGCATCCGAAACTGTCAGAATTCACAGGTAAGGTGGACCGTTGGTCGTTCTACGACCCATTGGACGGGAGACTCTCACGGTTTTTTCTTGACGATTCAGGCTGCATGGTGTCTTCTGAAACCGGTTTCAGATAGTGCGCCAGTCGTCTATTCCAATAAGAAAGGCTCGTCTCATGACCCCATTTTCCGCCGCCCAGCGCAGCCGCGTCACCATGCTCGACGTCGCCGAACGCGCCGGTGTCTCCAAGGCCAGCGTGTCACGCTTTATCGGCGACGACCGCGCCCTGCTCTCCGATGCCATCGCCTTGCGCATCGAGCAAGCCATCAAACAACTCGGCTACCGCCCCAACCAGATGGCCCGTGGTCTCAAGCGTGGCCGCACGCGCCTGATCGGCATGCTGGTGGCCGATATCCGCAACCCCTATTCCATTGCCGTGATGCACGGTGTCGAAACCGCCTGCCGCCAACACGGTTACAGCCTGGTGGTGTGCAACACCGACCGCGATGACGAACAAGAGCGTCAGCATCTGGCGGCCCTGCGTTCGTACAACATCGAAGGGCTGATCGTGAACACCCTCGGCCATCACCTCGACCAACTGCTGGAACTGCAACGGGAAATGCCCCTGGTGCTGGTGGACCGCAAAGTCGAGCCGCTGCACAGCGATCTGGTGGGGTTGGATAACCCCGCAGCCGTGCGCATGGCGGTGGAGCACTTGGAGCAACAGGGTTATCGCGATGTGCTGCTGGTGAGCGAAGCCACCGATGGCACCAGTTCGCGCCTGGAGCGCCTGGAGAGCTTCAAGGCTGAGATTGCCAACCGTCCGAAATTGACCGGTGCCGTGCTGGAGTTGGATGACGCGCTGCAACAACACCTGCAAACCTTTCTCGCAAAACCTGGCCCCAAGGCACTGTTCTGTGCCAACGGCGTCGCAGCGCTGGCCTGCACCCGTGTGCTGAAGAATCTGGGCTGCAACCTGTTCGATGACGTAGGCCTGATCGCCCTGGATGACCTGGATTGGTATCCATTGGTGGGCAGCGGCATCACCGCCCTCGCCCAACCCACCGACGCCATTGGCGCCTCGGCGTTCGACTGCCTGCTCAAGCGCTTGCGCGGCGACACCGAGCCGACGCGTACCCTGGATTTCTTGCCCCAACTGATTATCCGAGGCTCAACACAGCTCCCACAGCTTTGATTTTCGCTTAAAAATGAAACCGGTTTCAGAGGTAAACAACAATGCATAAATACCCCGTCTCCATCAGCCTTTCCAGCTACGGCGCCGACTTGGTACGCCAGCAGGGGCAATTGAGTTTCGTCAAGGTCCTAGCCGCCGCCGGCGCCCAGCGCATCGAATGGCGCGAAGAGCTTTTAACCGACGAACAGCCCACCGAACTGGCCCAGGCCGCGGCGCAACAGCACCTGGAATCGGTGTTCTCATCGCCCCTGGAACTGTGGGTCGCCGGCCGCGCCCAAGCGAATGCTGAACTCGCGGCCACCCTGGATAGGGCGCAGGCGTTCGGTTCACGCTGGCTGAAAGTCTCCCTCGGTTACTTCACCGACACCAACGACCTGGAAAGCCTGCACGCCCTGCTCAACCGCCACTCGGTTCGGCTGCTGGTAGAGAACGATCAGACCCTGCATGGCGGCCGCATCGAACCGATACAGCGTTTCTTCACCGAAGTGGAACGCCTGGGCCTGCCGGTCAAGATGACCTTCGATATCGGCAACTGGCAGTGGCAGGACCAGTCCGCCCTCACCGCCGCACGCCTGCTGGGCCGGCATGTGGATTACCTGCACTGCAAGGCCGTGGCCCGGCGCGCCGATGGCAAGCTGGTCGCCCTGCCGCCTGGCGCCACCGACCTGCATTTGTGGGAACAACTGCTCAAGCACATGACTCCAGGTATTAGCCGGGCCGTGGAATTTCCGCTGCAAGGCGATGACCTGGTCGCAATCACCGCCCAGCAGGTCACCGCCCTCGCCCTGCTGGGCCAACCTCATGCGGAGCACGCTCATGTCTGAGATCGATATCCTCTCGTTTGGTGAAACCATGGCGATGTTTGTCGCCGAGCAAACCGGCGACTTGGCCCAGGTGGCTCAGTTCCATAAACGCATCGCGGGGGCCGACAGTAACGTCGCCATCGGCCTATCGCGCCTGGGCTTCAACGTGGCGTGGTTGAGTCGGGTGGGCAACGATTCCCTCGGGCGCTTTGTGGTCGACACCTTGACCCAGGAAGGCCTGGATTGCCGGCATGTGGCGGTCGACCCGCTGCATCCCACCGGTTTTCAATTCAAGTCCCGCGAAGAAGCCGGTGATGATCCCCAGGTGGAGTACTTCCGCAAGGGCTCGGCGGCCAGTCACTTGTCCATCGCGGCCATCAGTCCTGCGTTGCTGCAAGCCCGCCATCTGCATGCCACCGGGATTCCGCCCGCGTTGTCCGAGGCCACACGCGAGTTGTCCGTCGAGCTGATGACGCAAATGCGCAAAGCTGGGCGCAGCGTGTCGTTCGACCCCAACCTGCGCCCGTCGTTGTGGGCCAACCAACAGACGATGATCCGCGAAATCAACGCCCTCGCAGGGCTCGCCGATTGGGTTCTGCCGGGCCTGGGCGAAGGCCGTCTGCTCACCGGTTTCGATGACCCGGCCGATATTGCCGCGTTCTATCTGGACCAGGGCGCCGAAGCCGTGGCAATCAAGCTCGGCCCGGACGGCGCCTACTACCGCACTCACCTGGACCAGGGCTTTGTTGCCGCCGTGCGCGTGGACAAAGTCGTGGACACGGTCGGAGCCGGTGACGGTTTTGCCGTGGGCATGATCAGCGCCCTGCTGGAAAACCTCAGCTTTCCCGAGGCGGTACAGCGCGGCAACTGGATCGGCAGCCGCGCCGTGCAAAGCCGTGGCGACATGGAAGGCCTGCCCGCCCGCTCAGAGTTACCCATTCGATCCGTTGCCTAACCCACTACCTGTTGCCACAACTACAACAAGCTCAGGAGCAACCCCATGGACACCGTGAAACTCGCCACCCGCCGTTGGTGGTACATCATGCCCATCGTTTTTATCACCTACAGCCTGGCGTACCTGGACCGCGCCAACTACGGCTTCGCCGCTGCCTCCGGGATGGCCGAAGACCTGATGATCACCCCCGGCATGTCGTCATTGCTGGGCGCGCTGTTTTTCCTCGGTTACTTTTTCTTCCAGGTGCCGGGGGCGATCTACGCGCAAAAGCGCAGCGTCAAGAAGCTGATTTTCGTCAGCCTGATCCTGTGGGGCGGCCTCGCCACCCTGACCGGCGTGGTGTCCAACGCCTACATGCTGATCGTGATCCGCTTCATGCTCGGCGTGGTCGAAGCCGCCGTGATGCCGGCGATGCTGGTGTACCTGTGCCACTGGTTCACCCGTGCCGAACGCTCGCGCGCCAATACCTTCCTGATCCTCGGCAACCCGGTGACCATGCTGTGGATGTCGGTGGTGTCGGGCTACCTGGTGCAGCATTTCAGCTGGCGCTGGATGTTTATCATCGAAGGCCTGCCGGCGGTGCTGTGGGCGTTTATCTGGTGGAAGCTGGCCGATGAGCGTCCAAAGGATGCCAAGTGGCTGAGCGACTCCGAGAAACAGGATCTGGAAACCGCGCTGGCCGCCGAGCAAGTCGGGATCAAGGCGGTGAAGAACTACGCCGAGGCGTTCCGTTCGCCCAAAGTGATCATCCTGGCCCTGCAATTTTTCTGCTGGAGCATTGGCGTGTACGGCTTTGTGCTGTGGCTGCCGTCGATCCTCAAGCAAGGCTTGCAGATGGACATGGTCGAGGCCGGCTGGTTGTCGGCGCTGCCCTACCTGGCGGCGGTGATTGGCATGCTGGTGGTGTCCTGGGGCTCGGACAAGCTGCAAAAGCGCAAACGTTTCGTGTGGCCGCCGTTGCTGATTGCCTCGATTGCTTTCTATGCGTCCTACATGCTCGGTGCCGAACACTTCTGGTGGTCCTACACCTTACTGGTGATCGCCGGGGCCTGCATGTACGCGCCCTACGGTCCGTTTTTTGCGATTGTCCCGGAGATCCTGCCGGCCAACGTCGCCGGGGGTGCCATGGCGCTGATAAACAGCATGGGCGCCCTGGGTTCATTCGGCGGCTCGTACCTGGTGGGCTACCTCAATAGCAGCACCGGTTCGCCCGGCGCTTCGTACTTGCTGATGAGCGGCGCGTTGCTGCTGTCGGTGGTGCTGACGATTTTTCTCAAGCCCGGCGCAAGTGATCGCACGCCGGTGCCCCACCTGGAATTGAAGGTAAAGACCGCATGAAAAAGTCTGTCGTGCTGTACAAGAAACTCTCTGCGCCGCTGATGGCCCGCCTGCATGAACAGGCCGATGTCACGCTGATCGAAGCACTCGACGATACTGGCGTGGCCAAGCTGCGCGACGCCCTGCCCGGCGCCCACGGCCTGCTGGGCGCCAGCCTGCGCCTGGACGCCAAGCTGCTCGACCTGGCGCCGCAGTTGCAAGCCGTGGCCAGCGTGTCGGTTGGCGTCGACAACTATGACATCGACTACCTGACCGCGCGCGGTATCCTGCTCAGCAACACCCCCGACGTACTCACTGAAACCACCGCCGACACCGGTTTTGCGCTGATCCTCGCCACCGCGCGGCGTGTGGTGGAACTGGCCGACATGGTGCGTGCCGGCCAGTGGAACAAAAACATCGGCCCGGCGCATTTCGGCAGCGACGTGCATGGCAAGACCCTGGGCATCATCGGCATGGGCCGCATTGGCGAAGCGCTGGCCCAGCGTGGGCATTTTGGCTTTGGCATGCCGGTGATCTATCACAGCCATTCGCCCAAGCCGGCAGTGGAAGCGCGTTTTGGTGCACAATTCCGCAGCCTGAACGACTTGCTGCAACAGGCCGACTTTGTTTGCCTGACCTTGCCGCTCACCGCTGAAACCGAGAAATTGATTGGCGCCGAACAGTTCGCGCTGATGGGGCCGGAGACGATCTTCATCAACATTTCGCGGGGCAAAGTGGTGGATGAAGCAGCGCTGGTGGAGGCGCTGCAACAGCGCACCATTCGGGCGGCGGGATTGGATGTGTTTGAGAAGGAACCGCTGGATCACGGCTCGCCGTTGTTGCGCTTGAACAATGTGGTGGCGACGCCGCATATCGGCTCGGCCACCCACGAGACGCGGGAGGCCATGGCCAAATGTGCGGTGGATAATCTGTTGCAGGCGTTGGCGGGTGAGCGACCAAAAAACCTGGTGAATGCAGCCGTGTGGAAACACTGATTCTACTGTGGTGAGCGAGCTTGCCTCGCGCGGGGCAAGCCCGCTCACCACAAAGAGCAGGTTCCTGACGCATTCAGATAACGAACCGCGCCACCATCCCATTCAAATCCACCGCCAGACGCGACAGTTCATGGCTGGCCGCGCTGGTCTGGTTGGCACCCGCCGCCGACTGGGTCGCCAGGTCGCGGATGTTGACGAGGTTGCGGTCCACTTCGCGGGAGACTTGGGCCTGTTCTTCCGACGCACTGGCGATGACCAGGTTGCGTTCGTTGATCAGGCTGATGGATTGGGTGATCTGCTCCAGGGCCACACCGGCGGCGCGGGCCATTTCCAGGGTGTCTTGCGTGCGCTGGTTGCTCTGCTGCATCGACTGCACGGCCTCACCGGTGCCGTTTTGGATGCCGGCGACCATTTTCTCGATCTCCTGGGTCGACTGCGCGGTGCGATGGGCCAGCGCACGCACCTCATCGGCCACTACCGCAAAACCTCGCCCGGCTTCACCGGCACGCGCCGCCTCGATGGCGGCGTTGAGCGCCAGCAGGTTGGTCTGCTCGGCAATCGCGCGGATCACGTCCAGCACTTTGCCGATATCGCGGCCTTGGGTGGCCAGGCCTTCGATCATCGCGGCGGTGTTTTGTACGTCCTGGGTCATGGTCTGGATCGCACCGACGGTTTCCACCACGCGGTCGCGGCCTTCGCGGGCGGCCTGGTTGGACTGGGTCGAGGCCTCAGAGGTGGAGACCGCGTTGCGCGCCACTTCTTCCACCGCCGCCGTCATCTCGTTGACCGCCGTAGCGGCCTGGTCGATTTCGTTGTTCTGTTGTTGCAAGCCTTTGGAAGCTTCTTCGGTGACCGCGCTTAACTCTTCCGCCGCCGAAGCCAGCTGCGTCGCGGAGCCGGCGATGTGCTGGATGGTCTGGCGCAGGTTGGCCTGCATCGCGGCCAGGGCGCCGAGCAGGCGGGCGGGTTCGTCCTTGCCGTCGTCTTCGATGGTTTTGCTCAGGTTACCGCTGGCGATGGTTTCTGCGACTTCCACGGCTTTGCGCAGCGGCGTGACGATGCTGCGCGTCAACAACCACGCCAACAGTACGGTCAGCAGCGCGGCAGCGACAGAGACCGCAATCACGCCCGTGATGGCGCCGTCGTAACTTTGCCCGGCTTCAGCGTCGGCGGTCTTGGCATCCGCCGCGTTGATGGCGATGAGCTTATTCAACTGCTCGCCCATCTGGTCAGTGCCGTCCTTGATGCGCGTGTTGATCAAGGCACGCATGCCATCCAGGTTGCCCTGCCTGGACAGTGCCAGCATGTCGGCCTGAGCCTTGAAGTAGTTATCCAGGGTGACCACAAACGTCTTGTAAAGCGCAGTCTCCTCCGGGCCGGCCGGCAGCGCAGCGTACGTGGCCTGGGCCGTCTTGACCTTGTCGGCGAGCACGCCCATGCGCGTTTCGGCTTCTTGCAGGCTGGCAGGCTCACGGTTGATCAACACACGGAACGACAGGATACGCAGGCGCAGTACGTTTTCCGTGATAACGCCCAGCGACGTCACGCTGGGCACCTGGTTGGCACTCATGTCCACCGAAGACTGCCGGATCTGCGTCATACGGTTGACCGCAAACACCCCCAATAGAATCACTAACAATGCAATGAACGCGAAACCGAGAAACGCTCGTGGGGCAATATTCAGTTGACGGAGGGACATAGGGGGAGCTCTCAGAAGTAGTGTTTGCGAGCGTCCCTGCCGCGAAACGATCAGTCGGCGTCAACGCGCCGTTCTGACCTTTGGTCACCACTGTTATCGTTGGTATGTGGGCCTATCCTCGATATCGGCAGGGCCTGGGGTTTCCCACAGGTCCTCCATAAATATTTTTTTACACTTCTGACGACCGGCAGTTTCTGGCATCCTGCGCCTCCATTTTCTGACCCGAGCCCGTATTTTGTCTGACGCTCAAGCCCCCCGCCCGCGCTATAAATCCGACCTGATCTACGGCCTGGAAGACCGCCCCCACTTCACCGCCGCGATTTTTGCCGCGCTGCAGCATGTGCTGGCGAGTTTTGTCGGGATCATCACGCCCACGCTGATCGTCGGCGGCGTGCTGGGCCTGGAAAGCGAAGTGCCGTATCTGGTGAGCATGGCGCTGTTTGTGTCGGGGCTCGGCACCTTTGTGCAGGCACGCAAGTTCGGCCCGATCGGTTCCGGGCTGTTGTGCCTGCAGGGCACCAGTTTTTCGTTTATCAGCGTGATCCTCAGCGCGGGTTTCATGGTCAAGGCGCGTGGTGGCGGCACCGATGAGATTCTCTCGACGATCTTTGGTATCTGCTTTTTCGCCGCGTTTATCGAGGTGGTGCTGAGCCAGTTCATCGGCAAGCTGCGCATGCTGATCACCCCGGTGGTCACCGGCACCATCATTACCCTGATGGGCTTGTCACTGATCAAGGTCGCGGTCACCGACATGGCCGGCGGCTATGGCGCCCAGGACCTCGGTGCGGCCGCCAACATGGGCCTCGCGGCCTTGGTGCTGCTGACCATCGTCGTCCTCAACCGCTTCAGCAACCCTTTCCTGCGCCTGGGCTCCATCGTCATCGGCTTGACCCTGGGCTTTGTGGTGGCCTGGATGATCGGCCGCGTAGACATGGCGGCGTTGCCGCACGTGCCGTTGATCAGCGTGCCGGTGCCGTTCAAATACGGGTTTTCGTTCGACTGGGTGGCGTTTATCCCGGTGGCGGTGATCTTCCTGATTTCGCCGTTGGAAGCGGCCGGTGACTTGACCGCCAACTCGATGATTTCCCAGCAGCCGGTCAAGGGCCCGCTGTATATCAAGCGCATCAAGTCGGGCCTGCTCGCCGACGGCCTCAACTCAGCGATGGCGGCCACTTTCAACAGCCTGCCAATGGTGACTTTTGCCCAGAACAACGGCGTGATCCAGTTGACCGGCGTGGCCAGCCGCTACGTGGCGTACTTCATCGCAGGCCTCTTGGTGCTGCTGGGGTTGTTCCCGATGATCGGCGCGGTGTTGCAACTGATGCCCAAGCCGGTACTGGGTGGCGCGACCCTGATCATGTTCGGCACCGTGGCCGTCGCAGGCATCAAGATCCTCGCCGAAGCCGGCCTGCATCGACGCAACGTGCTGATCGTGGCGATCTCCCTGGGCATGGGCCTGGGCGTTGCCGCCGTGCCGGAAGTGCTGCGCGACCTGCCCAAGGCGCTGCACAACATCTTCGAGTCGCCGATCACCGTGGGGGCTTTCTGTGCAATCCTGCTGAACATTTTCCTGCCGGAAGAGTTCATAGAGCTGGAAGAAGATGAATTTGATCCGGAGTCCTCGACCCTCAAAGTGATGCAGGACCCGGACGTCACGAAATAGGAGCACTGTTATATGCGCAAGCTCATGGTTCTATCGCTGTTGCTGCTGACCCTGAGCGCCTGCGCGCTGTTCCCCAACCGCGACCCGGTAAACATCAACGTGGTGGGCATTGAGCCCCTGCAAAGCCAGGACCTGGAAGTGCGTTTCGCCGTGAAACTGCGGGTACAGAACCCCAATGAAACGGCGATCGACTACAACGGCGTCGCCCTGGACCTGGAGGTCAATGGCCGCCCGCTGGCATCGGGGGTGAGTGATCAAAGCGGCTCCATCCCTCGCTTTTCCGAGACCGTTCTGATGGTGCCGGTGAGTGTTTCGGCGTTTTCGGTGTTGCGCCAGACCCTGGGCCTGAGCCAGACCCAGAGTTTGAACAATCTGCCCTATGTGCTGCGGGGCAAGCTGGCCGGTGGGCTGTTTGGCACGATGCGTTTTGTCGACCGTGGCACACTGGACCTGCCGAATACCGCTACCTGGTAAACGCCATGCAACTAACATTGCTGACCTGTGGTTGTGGCGAGCCACAGTAGTGTTTTAGTCGGTGATGTAGCGCACGCCTGGCCTGGCACGCTCATCCACCACCAACTCGAATACATCCGGCCGGGCGTAATGCCCCACCACGTCATAGTCATACCGCGCCCGCACCAAATCCTCCGTGTTGATTTGCGCCGTCAGCAGCCCGACTTCCCCCAGCAACGGCCCCGCCAGAATGTCGCCCATGGGGCCGACGATCACACTGCCCCCTGCGATCAACGGTCGCTCAGCCGGCCAGTTGGCAACCTCGATGCCCAACGCCTCGGGCGACGCCTGCACCTGGCACGCACTCACCACAAAACAGCGCCCTTCATGGGCCACATGGCGCATGCTCACCTGCCACATCTCGCGCTCGTCCACCGTCGGCGCGCACCACACCTCCACCCCCTTGGCGTACATCGCCGTGCGCAGCAACGGCATCATGTTTTCCCAGCACACCGCGCCGCCGACACGCCCCACAGCCGTATCGATCACCGGCAGGGTTGAACCGTCGCCTTTGCCCCAGATCAGCCGTTCGGTGCCGGTGGGCATCAATTTGCGGTGCTTGGCCACCAGGCCGCCCGCAGGCTCGAAATAAAGCACCGTGCAATACAGCGTGCTACCGCTGCGCTCGATCACACCCAGAACCAGGCTGGCGCCGGTGCGTGCCGACAGCCCGGCCAGCGCCTGTGTTTCAGGGCCTGGCACATCGATAGCATTGGCAAAATAGCGGGCAAAGGCTTCACGCCCTTCCGGCAGGCGGTAACCCAATTGCGTGCCGAACCCTTCGCCCTTGGGATAGCCACCGAGCAACGCCTCCGGCATGACCACCAATTGCGCACCGCTACGGGCAATTTCGTCTTCATAACCCAGTATTTGCGCCAGGGTTTCAGCCTTGCCGCCGGGCAAGGAACCGATTTGCAACGCAGCCACGGTAGAAACAGGCATCACGATCACTCCAAAGTCAGGGGTTGCCCATTCTCCCGCCAGCCTCGATCATGAATAAAGCCCACTTCAGTGCTGAATGATATGAGCCAGATCAATATCGCCCAGGTCGATCTCAACCTGCTCAAAACCTTCGAGGCCCTGCATGACGAGTCCAGCGCCAGCCGCGCGGCCTTGCGCCTGGGCGTGACGCAATCGGCCATCAGCGCAGGCTTGCGGCGCTTGCGCGAGGTGTATGGCGATCAATTGTTCGTGCGCACCGGGCGTGGACTGGCGCCGACCTTGCGGGCCAACCAATTGAAACCGCTGATCAGTGAGGCACTGGATCGCTGTCGGCAGAGCCTGGCCATGGTCGACCCGAACAATCAGCACTATCAGGGGCGCTCCGTAGTGCTGGGGCTGTCGGATGATTTCGAGATTGCCTACGGGCGCCGTCTCATCGAAGAAATTGCACGACGGGCACCGAAGCTGCGGGTGATCTTCCGTCAGACCCACAGCCAGATCGTCGCAGGCGCCCTGCTCGACCGCACCCTGGACCTGGCGATCACCGCCGGTGGTTTTGCCCACGGCAGACTGAGCCGCCACGTGCTGGGAGAAGGCGACTACCGTTGCCTCATGGATTCGGACCAGGCCAGCATCAGCCTGGACGAGTTCGTCGCACGCGAGCATGTGCTGGTGTCGTCCGGCGGGTTTATCGGGATCACTGACGAGGGTTTGGCGGCGCAAGGGCTGAGCCGCCAGGTGTGTGCGTCCACCAGCCACTTTGCTGCGCTGCCTTTTCTGCTCAAGGGCAGCCAGGCGGTGGCGACCATTCCCGGTCACGCCGCCGAGGCCATCGGCGCGATGACCGGCTTGCGGGTACTGGCTTGCCCACTGGCCCTGCCGCGTTACCCGGTGGAGTTGGGCTGGCGCACCCAGGCACAGCTTGATCCGCTGCTGCTGAAAGTGCGTGAAGCGATTGTCGCGAGCTTTACTTAGCGGCCGCCATCAACTTGTTGACTTCGCTGCGCACCATGTTGGAAAACTCCGGCGGCGACATGCCGTCCAGCTCCGCACGCACCCACTCGGCCCACTTGCCTTTGCGCTTGGCGCGTTCACCGAACAGACGTGCCGCCTCGCCCTTGGCCTTGCCCAGGTTGGTTTGCCACAGGTCGTAGAGCCGGGACTTTTCATCTTCCAGCTCGGCGCGTTCGGCGAGGGTCTTGTTGGCGAGATTGAAGCTCATGTTGATTTACCTGCTGCACAAATAGGCGACATCTTACACTGTAGGTCGAAATTTCCTGATTCGGATTTTGCTCAAGACCGGGCAACGGCAAAAAAACTGCAACTTTTGCCGTCGCCCGACACTCCATTGTTCACTGTCACATTCACCTGCAAGGAGTCACACAATGGCCCGCAAATCTGCCGCCCAAGCCGTCGAAGATCAAATCAAGGATCAAGCCTTCAGTGAACTGACGGCGTTGATCGAAGAGTCGGACAAACTGCTCAAAAGCAGCGCATCCCTGGTAGGCGAAGAAGGCGAGACCCTGCGCGAACAGGTCGCCATCAAGCTCAAACAGGCCCTGGACTCGGTGTCCAACGTGCGCGAGCGCAGCAAACCGGTGGTGGATGCCACCGAAACCTACATCGGTGGTCACCCGTGGCAGACCGTTGCCATCTCCGCAGGCTTTGGCCTGGTGGTCGGCCTGCTGTTGGGCCGTCGGAACTGAGTCAACAGGGCTGCGCCACTGGCGCAGCCCTTTTCAGCCCGCCGCCAAGGCGCGCAGGTTTTGCAACTCCTGCGCGTCCAGCAAGATCCCTTCCTGCTCTGACTTAGCCCGCGTACGGTGCCGCCGATCCCCCGGCAAGCGCCGCAGCCCCGCCGCATGCATCTGTCGCACCAGTTCCTGGCTGCGCTCGGCAAAGCTTTGCCCGGCGGTCTTGCTGGGGTCGATCACGATCAACAGTTGGCCGGTCCACGGCGTGCGTGCGCCAGGGTGATCGGACCAGTTGAACTCAAACGAGAAGTTGCCACCGGTCAACGCCGCGGCCAGCAGTTCGACCATCATGGACAGAGCGGAGCCCTTGTGCCCGCCAAACGGTAACAACGCGCCGCCTTCAAGGATGGCCTTGGGGTCCTGGGTCGGCTGGCCCAGCCCGTCGACACCCATGCCCGGCGGCAAACGCTCGCCTTTGCGCGCGGCAATCTGCACATCGCCATGGGCGATGGCACTGGTGGCTAGGTCGAACACAATCGGCAAGCCATCGGCGCGCGGCGCGGCGAAGGCAATGGGGTTGGTGCCGAACAGCGGGCGGTCGGCACCGTGGGGCACCACGCAGGTCATGCTGTTGACCACGCTCAGGGCCACCAAGCCTTGTTCGGCAAAGGGTTCGACATCCGGCCACAGGGCCGCAAAGTGATGGGAATTGTGAATGGCCAGCAAGGCAATTCCGGCACTGCGGGCTTTTTCCACCAGTAAAGGCCTGGCAGCCTCCAGGGCCGGCTGGGCGAAGCCGTTGCCGGCATCCACCCGCACAAACCCACTCGCCACATCCGTGACCTGAGGCACCGCGCGGCCATTCACCCAGCCACTGGCCAGGGTACTGATATAACCAGGAATACGAAAAATGCCGTGGCTGTGGGCGCCATCGCGCTCGGCGCTGGCGCAGTTGCTGGCGAGGATCGCGGCCACTTCAGGTGAAGTGCCATGGCGTTCGAACACCTGCTGCAGCAACGCCACCAGCGCACTGAAGCCTAAGGAGACACTGGAACCTTCAACGACCTTGGACGGCGTAGACATCTGAAGCTCCGAATTATGATTGGAAGGGGCAACGAGACGGGTAACTCAAGCCTGTGATTAAACAACGCGCCCCGCGCCTGCTGTCAATCGTCGCGTGCCGGTCAGGTCGTTTTTGCCGCAGTTATCTACCGCCGACTGCGCCGTCGTCCCGCCTACCCTGCCCTCACTACAGCGGCCTTGAAGGAGAGCAATGGATGACCCACGTAAACCCACCGTATTTTTTCCCGGAGTTCCACCGACCGGCGCGCAGAAAACAACCGACTGAACGCGAGCGAGTGCTCGGCCTGACACTGAAGGACCTGGACTGGCTCAACACGCTGTACTACGCCACCGATCAAGCTCGCCAGGACGAAGCCTTGCGCGACCACCCGATGGCGGTGGAGAAATTCATCCTCAAGCTCACACCCAAAGTCTCCATCCCGTTGGCCGGCACTTTCCTGATGAGCTCCAGCCCTGATGAAAGCAAGGCGTTGCTCTACACGCCTTATGGCGGAATCGAAGTGTTCGATGATCGCGAGGCCGTCATTGACGAGCTAATAAACCGCTTGAATAGCGAAGACCATCGCGTTGATTTAATTCATTTTTTATCCATAAAACAACGCAAAGACTTTGCCCCCGGCACTGCCTTTACGCTGGGCACTGCATTCATACCCGGCGCGGTATTCGAAGACCAGGAGAACACTATCGAGGCCAGCCAGAAGCTCAACCTGCAAGCCGTGCTTGCAGAGTTGCGTAAAACGCCCAGCCTGGCCTGGCTGCTCGATACCCTGCTTGCCATCATGGCGCGTTCCTATTTCCCAGGCCTCGATCAACGGGACACGCGGGTCAACAGTTTTATCGCCGCCGACGCAGAACACCCCGAGCAGTCTCCGCGCTGGATCAATTCCACTGCGCTGAGTGACGTGTTGTTGCAGTACTATCTCAAGCAGGATTGGCCGACCGCACAGACGCGCACCTTCTCCAACCCACGCCATATCACCCACGACTTCAGCGACACCCGCCACGCTGAAGACCTGCAACATTGGGAAAGCCTGGTGCAACAAACCGCCGGCGTCCTCACAAAATTGCTGGGCAGCCTGTTGCAAACCTGGTGGAACGAAGACATCGACAGCGGCTACTCGCGCCTGGAGCTGTTTACCCAGGCGATGCGTGACAAATTCCGCGCCGACCTGCTGTTCAAGCACCAGTACGCCATCGTGTCAGCAGAGGAAAACCAACACCTGCTAGCGCTCCTCCTGCCTGACCAGGCCGCGCGCAGCGCTTGGCACCCCTCGTTGCATATCGAGAAGGTCAGTATTCACGCGCCGTACCAGCACTACGTGGAACTGGCCTCGACCTTGTTGATCGGGGGCAAGCATGCCTATCTCTACACCCAATCACGCGGGCTACAGGTGCTTGAAGACCTTGCCGACCTTAACGACACCTTGTTGAGCATGCTCAAGGCGGCCGGGCATGAGGATGAGCTGTTGAGCTTTCTATCCTTGGAAGAGCGCAGTGCATATATCGCAATGGATGCGGTGCAGGTCAGCGGTTTGCCGGTCGCCGGCAGTGTGTTCGGTGGGCTGGTCGAGGATATCGCCGCCAAGCAGCTGAGCAATCTGGAGCATGCCCTCGGCTTGTATCGACGCAGTAATGGCGCGGTAGACCTGGCAGCCCTGCTCGACTGCGCCCTGGACGTGCGCCATATGCTCGACAGTCGCCTGCTGTCACTCGACACCGCGGGCCGCTGGAGCCTGCACCCGATCAGCAGCGGCAATGGCAGGCCCTCAACCGTGCAGGCCGAACGCGCCAAACTGCAGTTGCAAACGCTGCAAGCGGCGCAGGCGGCATCTGCCGCGCAACGTCGCCAGCATCCGACCCTGCGCGGCCTGGCCCGACGCGCACTGAATACCGAGTTGCACAAGTACCAGCTGGATATGGATGCCTCTGATATCTACATCAACACCTATGCCACCCAGGCGGAACAACGCGAAGAGCGCGTGCCGGTGCGCTCGGTGATGCTGGTGGATTTTCTGATCGAACACCTGGCTCAGGTCGCGAGCCCTTTGGGCGACACACCGGACATGGGTTTCTATGCCACCCGTCGAGACGGCGCCGCCCTGCGCTGGAACAGCTTGAGCAGCTCGACGGTCAACGCCATGGTCGCTCTCTCCATGGTAGGCCTCACCCACCACGACGTGCGCGAGCTTCCTCGCCAATTCCTGGAGGATCACCGCGAAACATTGGGCAGTGCCCTGCTGCTCGGCCTGCGCAGCGAGACTGAACTGCGCTTGTTGAACAAGACGCTGTCGCCCCAGCAGCATGCGATCCTGGACACCGTCCTGCGCCCCGACAGCATGACCCGTTTGAAACGCCACGGACTCAATGGGTTTCTACCGGACGCCTACGGCCTCACACTCACCCTGGGCGAGCAACTGCTGCCGCTGGCCAACTGCTTCGTGCTCACCGAGCGCGGCGGCATTGACCCCAACCACTCCGGCCAAGCGTTGCTATGGACCCCCCAACACGGCCACGAACCCTTCGAGTCGGTCAACGCGCTGCGCAAGCAGCTGGAACAACGCCTGACCCAGCCTGACAAGCGCCTGGCGCTCTTGCATAACTTGCCGCTGCGCCAGCGAAAGCCGCACACCACGTTTGGCCTGGGGCCGCTGCAGCGTATTGACGAACATTTGCTCAACGACCGCCAACAGAGCTACGTCGAGCACGGGGTGGACGACATAGAGTTTTGGCTGGCCGCGCCGCTGGCCCCCAAACGGCGTCAAGACTGTCTGGACAACGAGATGCAGCAAGCCTCGCTGTCGAATCTGGACCGGGCGGCGAGCATCGCCCAGGCGATGATTCAGCAACAGGCCTTGCCCGTCTGGCTGGGGATGGCCATGCCCCAGGAACAGTTGCTGCACGCTGAACTGCTTGAACAGTACCGCCTGAGCACGCTGGATGAGCGCGACTACCTGCACAGCCTGCCGCCGCTGCGCGAACACGTCGCCAGTCGCCTGCGCACCCTGCTCGACGCACGCTACCCCGGACTGGAGCTGAACCCCGACGATGTACTGATACCGGCGCGCATCGTCCTTAACGGACACACCCAGAGCCTGACGGACTTTGCCCTGCGCCATTTGCCCGACCTGCACGCCAACAATCTTCACCCACGCGCCCGTGGCGCTACTCCGTTGCCGACCACGTTCGACGGGGCGGCGGTGGTGCAACTGGTGCGACAACTGGATATCGCGTCGACCTATAACACCCTGCTCACCACGCACTTGGCAGCTGACACCGACGACGCGCGCCAGCGCCGCGAGCTGTTTAGCCGGCAACTGCCCTGGCAATTGCTGCGCCACGCCCATGAAGAGAAGCTCGAAGAGCGCCTGAGTGAGGCGGCGTGGGGGTTTATCCAGCAGGTCATCGACATGCCGGACGCGGTGGCGCGGGAACAGGTCAGCGGCGCCAGTGCGATGATTCGCCCGCTGGAACTGGTGGCGACAGAGGGCGCGCAGGCGGTCAAGGTAACCGGTGTGTACCTTATCGGCCCGCAGGCCAAGGCCTCTGGCCCGCTGGTGCTTTACGCGCCCTACAGCCCGCTGCGTGTGCTCAAGGAATATGCAAGCGAAGAGGAGTTGCGCAGGGAGATCAACCGTCCCGGTCCGCTGCAGGAATGGATCATCCGCCAATTGGACGAACCCGCGCAGGCGACCTACCGCAACCTGCTGCGGCCCACCCAGCGTCCGGGTTCGGACATTCGCCTCGCGTCGAACCCGATCCGGGGCAATATCTTGCCGCGGCTGTTCCACGACAACACGCTGCTGCTGCTGAAAATGCTCACCTGCCAGTTCGAACGGGAAGGCAAGGACCAATGGGACGGCATCACCAGCCTGTTGCGTAACGGCATTCCCATGGCGTTGCAATTTATCGCGGGCAAGCTCAAATACCCGATGGTGGTATGGCGCAGCTTCAAGCTGTTCGAAGCGTCCGCTGAAGACTTGCAGCAACAGCGCTTTGGCGCAGGCCTGCGCAAGTTCATCCAGGGTCTGGCGACGCTGGCATCGCTGCGCAAGCAACTCGACGAGTGGCTGCCTACAGACCCGCCCACAGCGCCCACCGACCTGCCGCAAACAGGACCCGCACCGGCTATGACGGTGAGCACCTTGGATGTGACAGACCCGATGCGTACCCGGCTGCGACGTTTTGAAAACATGACGGTGGCGTTGGCTGATTTGCGCCTGGACGAAGAGCGCGGGGTTTATACCCAACCGGTCAACAACCGCACCTACGTCCCCGTAGCCGGCCGGGTTTACCCGATAGAACAACGCGGTGAGCACTGGCGCGTGAGCCTGGCGTCGGAATTAGGGCCTTTTGTCGAGCGTAACGCGCGGGGCCAGTGGGTTCTGGACCTCTCCGAGCGTGAGCCGCGCTTCGGGCCGACCCTTTCGCGTTACCGAGGGCGATACGTCACCCGCCTCACGGAGCGCGACTCCATCAACATCGAGGCGCAGGGGTTGCCAGCCATCCGCGCACTGGACATGGACAAGGCACTGATCATCCACCGTGCGCTCAACGTGGCGCTGTTCTACACCTTCACCTGCCAGGACAACCTGACGTTGTTCGCGATCCGGCGCGATCCCAATTCCCGCGTAGGGCGTTTTCTGACCGAAATGTTCGGCGTGCTCAACTTCAATCCCGCGCAGGTGAGCAAGATACAAACCCGCGTCAGGGAAATCCTCGACGGCTTGACCCAGCAAAGCCTGCTCACATTTGATTCAGAGCGCTTCGTTGTCGGCTCAGCCCGCTGGGCTCCTGACGAGACTTTTGCCTTCGTGATACCGGAAGATGCCCAGCAAAGGATCTATTTGCTGGACCTCTTCTTCGAAACGACGATGGACTCCTACTTGGGTCACCTGAACACGCCATTCGACATCCACGACCATGCACGGGCGGCCACCTTGATTCACGAAATGAGCCACCTGGTGTCAGCCACCGAAGACATCGCCTACATGGACTCGATGCGTCCGTTCCTGGACCTGATCAATCGTGGAACGGCGGAAGGCCTGCGCAAGTACACGGCGCTGTCGAATCTGCAAAGCACTGCGCTTTCTGTGTTGACGCCAGCAACCATGCTGTTCAAGACCTGGAACGATCTTTCACAACGTTGGGAAGACTTAGGCAATACAGGCTCGACCAAAGTGCGTGACAAAGTATTGCACCTCACGGGAGCCAGGACGCTGGATGATGCCCGGGCAATATTCATGAGCGATGCAGACCGTCGCATGGACATTATCCTGGCCAATGCAGACTCGGTGACGTGCCTGATCACCCACTTGGGGCGAGAGCTGTTTCCGGGGCGCTGAGGCAGCACCCCGGCAGAGCGCTTCAGTCCTTCTGATCACGCAGGATGTTGCCCGACGCACCATCGATACGCGCCTCATATACCGTGCCGTCGGACTTGCGCCCTTTGACTTCCCAATAGCCATTGTCATCGGCCTCGGCGGCATACACCTCAACGTAACCGGCCTTGGTCTTGGCGACTTCAATCGCCTTCTCGATGGTGATCCAGCCTGCCCCCGGTTTATCGGCCAGGGCGGCACCGGCACTGAGCAGTGCGGAAGTTGCACACAGGGCGATTAAGGTTTTCTTCAGCATTTTCGTTCTCCATTGTGGGAATGTCCTGAATCGTTTAGGTATTTCCAAACGAGAATAAGTTCCAATTGATGTGCAATCGCCATGATGGCTGTTCTCGCCGTCCGCCCTGGGAGGTTAGAATGTGCGAAATCAGGATGAGTTAATGAGCGAAAAGTCCCTTTCAGAAGCCGAATATGACGCCATCACCGACGCCGCCGCGCATTGGTGCATGCGCCTGCACGCGGGCGATTGCACGACGAGCGAGCGTCAGGCTTTTGAACAGTGGCACGACTCCCACCCACTGCATGCCTTTGAATACGCGGCGATGCTGGAGATCTGGGACGTTGCCGACCACCTCCCCCGCCACGAACCCACGCCGGCGGTGGTGCCGCTCAAACCCCGCAGTCGCGTGCGCACCTACGCCGTGGCGGCGGCGATCTGCCTGGTCGCCCTGCCCCTGGCAGCCTTTACAGGTTGGGAAGCCGGTTGGCTGCCCAGTTCCTACGAGCGCTTCGAGGCTGCCAATGGTTTGCGCCAGGTCACCCTGGGTGATGGCAGCCAGGTGGAACTCAACCTGGGCACCGAGTTGGTCTACAGCAACTACAACGATCAGCGTCGGGTCACGCTGAAAAAGGGCGAAGCGTTCTTCAAAGTCAGCCATGACAGTGCCCATCCCTTTATCGTGCACGCTGGGGCAGGCCAGGTTCGGGTGACGGGCACCCAGTTCAACGTCTGGAAATACGAAGACCAGGTACGGGTGATGTTGCTGGAAGGCTCGGTGCAGATTGCCAGCGACCAGGTCCACGGCAGCGTGCCGCTGACGCCCGGCATGCAGGCCAGTTACCAACAGGGTGATGCCACGCCCCGCGTGCGGACGATCAGCCCTTATGACACCGCCCTGGCCTGGCGCCAGGGCAAGCTGATCCTCGACAACCTGGCGCTGGCCGATGCGTTGCCGCTGATCAACCGCTACCTCACCAAACCGGTGATGCTGGCCGACGCCAACACCGGCGCGATCCGCATCGGTGGCATCTACAACATCAGTGAGGTCAACCACCTCATTGCCTCCCTGCCCAAGGTTTTGCCGGTCTACCTGACCCAGAACCAGGACGGCAACCCCGTACTCAACGCCATCCCGCGTAAAACGCCCAAAGGCTGAACCGCTGCCCACCGTTGTGGGCTTTGTCATGCCTGAAGTGTCCGTTTTTTTAACACGCCCTTGCCCTGAACCGCCCGTGCACAGCGGATTCATCGTTTTGCCATGGGCAGTGTTACAGCGCTGATACAACCGAGTGAAGCGTTTGCGCAGTGGCTGGGTAGCTGTGAATGGCCGGGGCGTTGTTTCATTCCTGAAACAGCGCTGCTATCACTTTGCCCATCAATATCTTCAACCCCTTGAATAACCACACAAAATAAAAAGCGGCACGGCTTCTGCTCTATCCCTTACAGCGCTGTTTAGGGTCAGCGCGAAGAATAAGGAATGCCGCCGTGAATACACTCACTCAAGGTTCGATGAACGTACTGCTGATCAGCTGTGTACTCAGCGCCAGCATCGTGGTTCCGAGCCATGCGGGTGACGGCGTGATCGTCACCGGGCGCGACGTACAGGGACACATGTACGGTCGGTCTTCCTTTGGTCCAGATCCTTACCCCCAGACCGCCAATGCCAATCCAAGCCGGGAAATCCTCGGCGCCCTTTCGGGCGAACTGAGTGACCGAGACTTCGGCGCCGTCAGCAGCGGCTTGAGCATCACCCGTGCCATCCAGCCTAACGGCAACCTCTCCGGCTTGAGTGCCACCCAAAACAGCATGTCCACCTTGGGCGCCGGCGCAGCCGCCAGTCGCTCCGGGGGCAGTGGCAGCATGGGGGGGCAGATCAGCGATTCGATCCAGCGTGGCCTGGCGCCGTTGAACAACATCGGCAGCATGATGGGGGGCAAACAATGAACCGTTCTCTGCTCCTTCTGGCCCTGCTCACCAGCGCTTCGGCCATGGCCGACAACACCGCCGTGATCAATAACAGCGGTAAAGACTACCGCGGCAACCTGATGATCAACCAGGCCGCAGGCAACCAGCAGCAAACCGCCAACAACCGCGCCGTCGCGCTGGGTGGTCAGGCGACCACCAGCAATATCCAGAGAATGGACGGCAAGGTCGACCCTTCCCTGAACGCCAAAGCGGCGATCGAGGGCACTTCTTTCAGCAATGGCAACGGCATGTTGGGCATCAACCAGTCCGCCGGGGCCAATAACCAATTAGTCAATGCGGTGCGGATCAGCGTCAACCCTGGCCCGCAAAGCATCGACGACAGCGTCCTGTTGCAACAGAACACGACGACGCTGGCAACCGACTCAGGGCTCACCCCCACCACTGGCAGCCGCCAGGTCGTGACGAGCGACCAGGCCTTCACAGGCAGCCGAGGAGTGATTCAGGTGAACCAGAGTGCTGGGGTGGGGAACCGAGTGGCTAACACCCTGGGCATCACTATCAAGTAACGGCTTGGTAGCACGAGTTAGACCGTACCAACACTTAACCAACTAATTAGAAGCAAGGAGAAACACCATGAAACCTCAAATGGCTCTGAAACCAATGGTTTTCGCTCTCGCCGCACTCATGGCTGCTGCTGCTCAAGCAGGTGGTGGCTGGCACCCTGCGCCTCAACCAACAGGTACTGTCGCCGCTGTTGTGACGGATGTGCAAAAAAGCGAACACAATAAGTTCGATGACACCAAAACCGAGAACAACGCTTCTGCGGATGGTTCGGTAACCGGCAACAGCGGTAACACTGGCGTCAACGTGCTGTCCGGTTCCGGCAACCAGGCCGACAACGCCGGCGCTATCTCCAGCGCCAAAGGCGACTTCGCGACAGTGTTTGCAGTGATCGATGTTGATCAAAGCAGCCAGCACAACAACTTTGTCAACAAAGGTACCCAAAACAACGCTTCGCTGGATAACTCCGTCAACCGTAACTCCGGCAACGTGGGCTACAACGGCCTGTCCGGTCAAGGAAACCAAGGTAAAAACAACCTGGCTATCACTACCGCTGACGGCAAAAACATCGCCGCTGCCGCCAACACCGAGCAAAATTCGCTCAACAACAGCTACCTCAACACTGCCGCTACCAGCCACGGCTATGGCCATGGCGGCAAGCCTCAATACGTGTCCAACAACGCCAGCCTGGACAACTCGGTCAACTCCAACAGCGGTAACGTTGGGGTGAACGTACTGTCCGGCTCGGGCAACCAAGGCAGCAACAGCCTGTCTGTAGGCCAAGGTTGCAGCGTCTGCAGCAGCGGCGTGCGCTTCTGATCCAACGGGGCCTTGGCAACAAGGCCCTTTTTTATTCCAGTGTCCAACAGGTCATTCGATCATGCGCCTCGCGACCCTCACCCTCTTGATGCTGCTCACCGGCCCGACCTGGGCAGGCACCATGGCGATCTCCGCCATGCCTGGCGGTGCAGTCATCTACAAGAAGGTCGAGAGTATCCGTGAACGCAAGTTCGCCAACCTGGTGGAACAGAAAACCGATTTCAGCTGTGGTGCTGCGGCACTCGCCACCATCCTGCGCCAGGGCTATTGGCTCGACGTAGACGAAGACCACATCATCAAAGGCATGCTGGTCAATGCAGACCAGGACCTGGTACGTACCCAGGGTTTCTCCATGCTGGACATGAAGCGCTACCTCGAAAGCATCGGCATGCGTGCCCGGGGCTACAAAATCGGGCCAGACACCCTGGCGACCGTGAAGATCCCTGTGGTGGTGTTGCTGGAAATCCGGGGCTACAAGCACTTCGTGGTGTTGCAGCGCGCGGACAAGGACTGGGTCTATATCGGCGACCCGGTGCTGGGCCACAAGCGCTATTCACACGATGACTTCGTCAAAGGTTGGAATGGCATTGTATTCGCCGTGCTGGGTGAAGGTTACGACAAGGCCAACGCCCTGCTCGACCCGCCCACGCCACTGACCGCCAAGAACCAGTTGAATGAGTTCAGGCCCGTAGGCGATGCCGAGCTGATGGACTTCGGTTTCATCCAGAGCGACTTCTTCTAAGAAGCGCAATAAGGGGCAGGACGCTCCAGGAGCAGAAGATGAACACTTCCCGTTGGCTGACGGTCTTGTGTCTGGCAGCCTCAATGCCCGCTTATGCTTCGTCGGGGTTCAAACCGATCGAACTCAAGGACTCGGAAATGGCCGAGCTGCGCGGTCGTTATGTGATGCCGGGGCGGATTGTCAGTTTCGGTATTGTCATGAGCAGCACCTGGACCAATGCCGTGGGCGACACCATTACTGGCAAGGCCAGCATGCAAGTCGATTCCTCCACCATCACGCCACAATTCTACGTACAGACCACGGGCTCTACCGGTACCGGCACCAATCCAAATACGGGCACCGGTAACGTCAGCGGCGGCGCCGGCCTGGGCACCGGCACAGGCGTGACCCAAAGCGTGCGCGCAGCCGGCGACGGCAACACCGCGTACAACAATGTCGGGATCAACGTCACCGAGAACGGCTTCGCCCCGTCCAATATCGTGCAATCCGGCCAGGTACTGGTCGCCGGCGGCACCGTCACCGGTGACAGCGCGGCAGGCCGTGTGAGTGTGTCAGCCAACAATGGCGGCTTGCAGATGGCGATTCAGGGCAACCACAACCAAGGCAACAGCCTCCAGCAGATTGGCGGCGGACAAGTGCTGCAAGGCACCGTGTTGACCGGCGATAGAAACTTCGTCTCCAACATGACCCAG
This sequence comes from Pseudomonas sp. FH1, assembly GCF_000510895.2. Lineage (NCBI taxonomy): Bacteria > Pseudomonadati > Pseudomonadota > Gammaproteobacteria > Pseudomonadales > Pseudomonadaceae > Pseudomonas > Pseudomonas sp. FH1. The sequence continues at coordinate 1,720 of NZ_AOHM01000056.1, read as the reverse complement.
CTCAATGTGGTGATGAACAACGGCCTGAACAACCCGGCGCTGAACTGCAACCTGGATCAACTCAAAGGCCTACGCACTCTCGGTTATTGAACTACGCTGACCCTCGACACTTACGCATTAGAAAAGGACGGCTTATTTCATGCATCGATCGTTATCGCTACGTGCGGTGGTCTGTTTAAGTACGCTCTTGCCCGCATCCCTGTTGTATGCCGCGCCAGACGCCGATATCGAGACCCTCAAACAGGAACTTCTGGAACTCAAGCAGCGGTACGAAGTGCAGCAAAAAGCCTTGGCGGTACTGGAACAACGGGTTCGCCAAGTCGAGGACCAACCGGCGACGCCCGCGCCCAAACGCTTGGCCAAATCCCCGGCAGACTTCCAGAAAGCCAGTGGCGGCGCGTCCGTGGCAGGCACAGGCGCTGCGGCCGCATCCGGCGGGGCCGGTGGCGGTGGCAGTTCTTATGGGCAGTCGCTCAAGGACGACTCGGCACCCGCGCAAAGCGTGAGCAACCTCTACAACGAAGCCAGCGGTTTCTTCGGCAACGGCAAGTTCAGCTTTGAAACCGGTATTACCTACGCGCGCTACGATGCACGCCAGCTCACGCTCAACGGTTTCCTGGCACTGGACTCGATCTTCCTCGGTAATATCAACCTGGACAGGATCAAGGCGGATAACTGGACGCTGGACCTGACCGGTCGCTACAACCTCGATAACCGCTGGCAGTTCGATGTAAACGTGCCGGTGGTGTACCGCGAATCGACCTACCAGTCCGGCGGTGCGGGCAACAATGCCAATGCCACCTCGGAAGAGTCGGTGAGCCGCGACCCGACCATCGGCGACGTCAACTTCGGTGTGGCGTACAAATTCCTGGATGAAACCCCCACCCTGCCGGATGCGGTGGTGTCGCTGCGCGTCAAGGCGCCTACCGGTAAGGAACCGTTCGGCATCAAGTTGGTACGCTCAACCGCCAACGACAACCTGTATGTACCGGAAAACCTGCCGACCGGTAACGGTGTCTGGTCGATCACGCCGGGAATCTCGCTGGTCAAGACGTTCGACCCGGCCGTGCTGTTTGGCTCGTTCTCCTACACCCACAACTTCGAAGAGTCGTTTGATGACATCAGCAGTGACGTCAACCAGAAAGTCGGCGGTAAGGTCAGCCTGGGCGACAGCTTTCAACTGGGTGTCGGTGTTGCCTTTGCACTGAACGAGAAGATGAGTATGTCGTTCTCGGTGTCCGACCTGATCCAGCGTAAAAGCAAGCTCAAGCCCAATGGCGGGGACTGGCAGTCGGTGGTGTCCAGTGATGCCAATGCCGGTTACTTTAACGTGGGCATGACGATTGCAGCATCGGATAACCTGACGATCGTGCCGAACCTGGCGATCGGGATGACAGATGATGCGCCGGACTTTACGTTCAGCCTGAAATTCCCCTACTACTTCTAGAGATCACCTTAGAGGTAAATGTTAAGTTTTACCAAGGAAACCCCCGATTTACGGGGGTTTCCTTTTTTTTGCACTGTAAGAAATTTTTCTTAACAATATACAAAATGCAATACCTAGAAAAACTGTAAAAAAGGAGACTGCATTGGATTTGTCATTGCGCAGAATTAAATCGGAAGCCGGTGAGCGGTTCGCCCTGCTCGTCGACGGTGAGGGCATGCCTCTCTACCAATGTCATCAACTTTGGAAATTATCCATAAATATCATATAATTAGC
>NZ_AOHM01000055.1:0-23661 GCF_000510895.2 Pseudomonas sp. FH1 | reverse complement strand
GCCTCATTTTAAGGCTTGGAGGTGTCTACGAAACTAGGGGCGATTCAGCTCAGCCGATACAGCGTTGTTCCACTCCGATGGTCTCTTTGACTCCACGAGACCAAGTGTTTGGTGAATCTCATTGAGACTCCATCGCCCATCTATGCCCGCGTTAAATGTGTGACCTTGAATAACAATAGGAAGTAACTCAGTGTTGACACCTGCAATATTCATATGTGATTTCCTTTTGGCTGGACTTCTTGGCCGACCTCCTGACAGCCTCACAGCACCCCCATACGGGTCTACTGTCAGGTTCCAAGAAGTCCAACCAAAAGAAGCTGTGGTAAATAAAAGACACATAAGAGACGGTCGGGCCTATAAGGTGTCAGTAATGGCATGAAGTCGATCAGGACCAGTTTTAGCTTTGTTCCAGGCATAGAGATGCCGATTTCTTTAAGCTAAAGAGAAGTAATATTAAAAGATCAAAGCAACGATTGACTTTAAGACCCTTCAAAACCTTAAAGCCCCCCCCCCTTCTGCACGCCACATATGTAAGGAGCCCACCCCTGTAGTGACCACATGAAGATACCGTTATAAATCCCCAGCCGTAGCCCCTTATTGAGGGCATCAGATTTAGAGTGAGTCATTGAGCTTGGCAACCGTGAACACCTTGCTTGGTCGCCTTGGTAATAGTTGAGGTTTTAAATTTTTAGCTTAGGCACCATTGTTTTGCGAAAGCGTACAGCGAAACTACATTACATCAGCGAGATATATTTCTTTCGAGTTGCGTCACAGTCGATACGCGCGGCAACCACCATCAAGAAGTCCTTCGCAATATACAAGGCTGTCTGCTTGCGGTTGCGCAAGTCAAGGTATTGGTATTCTCCACCTACCCAATATGAGCTGGCTTCGGCTTTCTTATTAAACCACCGCACCAAGCCACCATCGCCGACTTCTTTACCAACGAGTCCAGCGTCTGCAAGCTTCGTGAAAAGAGTCATGAGATCACGGTGAATGAAGCGGCGTGGTCGGTTTGTGAGTGCGGCCATGTCGAGCGATGTAACAGTGTGGAGCGTCGGATGGGTCATTATGGTTCTCCAAAGCAATGTGTGAGAGTGTCGTCCTAATAGTGGGGGTTTTTAAATCCATTCATGCACACCGCATAGGCGCCTTGGTTTATGTGTTTCTTCAGAAAATCCATCGGAAACCGTGCCCAAGGCCGTTTGGTTGACCCATATAACTCCGTCTGCAACTTACGGGCGTCGGTAGCGTTCCACAGGTCCAATAGGGCCACTTCGAGCTTACCATCACAGCGGCCTTCAGCTTGTCCGCTACGGGAACGCTCAGCTTCTGCATGTCACACAGCTTGATCAGTAGCTTGCGGTCGAAGTGACGCCACACGAACTCGGTGTGTACTTCAGGGCATAGGTATGTGCTTACAGGGTTTGGAGTGCTTTCAGCGCTGGTGATAGCTGGGCGAGTCATCAGGATTTCAATGAGGGACTTCAGCTCCCCTACTTCTCCGCGCAGGGTCTTCAGTTCATCCATAACGCCGATGGCGATGGGGTTCGTGGATTCCTCAGCGTTGTACTTACCGGTCTTGCGGATGGTCGGTAGGACTTCCTCTGTTACCCACTTGCGGAACGGCTCAGATGCCTTGGAGTGACCGCGAAGCAACATCTGATAGACGCGGGGTTCATCAAACATCCATGAGGTATCCGGGATGGCTCTGCGATCCCTAACTAATTTCGTTAGGGGTAGGTCGCCAACCTTTGCCTTGAACCCGGCCTGAATTGGTTGAAAGTTTTGAACGGCCATGCTCGGAGCCTTCAAGCCAGCCGCACGGGCCACCTGAGTCGCTACGAACAGTAGGTCGTGATCAGGGTGGCCGGTGAGTACGTCCAGTTCGATCCCCCCCATGAAGTTACAAACGCTGACTCTCTAAAATCTAACCTAAACCCTTAAGCCGATCCATTGTTAATACTTCCGAAGTAAAATCAACCTTTACCGGCATACGAATATTAGCTGCCCCAGGCAATTGATCAGACAATATTCGAATATCAAACGCCTTGAGCGTAGGAGGTGGATTAATTAAATATATGCTTGACGTACACTTGGTTTCCCCCGCTTGGATTTTACCAAGATTAAACGTAACCATCTTCTCCGTGACTGTCGAACTCACAATATAACTAACCGCACCCCCATTAGTTGCATACGGACTCACTGATCCTTGCCCTGAATTACGATGACGCTCAGGCCTACTCAGCAATGCAGAGCGCCCCTTAAAACAGGTATTTGGTGAAGTGGGAATAGACAAAATAACTTTCACATCATCCGCAAACTGGTCACCGTTATTGGTAACCTCAAGAGATAGCAAGATCTTACCGCGATCCTCTTGCAAGTACCTCGCCATCTGCTTATTAAATTGAGCGTTATAATTTTTTTCTCTGTAATCGGTATACTGTATTACTGGATACTGCTCAATAGGCAGCAATTCGAAACCGCTATATTGAATCAAGAACTCATCAGACGCATTAAAGCTCGCATCTACAATTCTTACTTTTAGTTTTGGCGAAGGAGCTGGTATTTGCGCAACCCTTGCGGCGCCCATTTCTGCTATCTCGGACAACTTCGCAATAGCTGTGGATGAACCACGACGCACATAAGCTGTATTAGCTTCCACTCTACCGTACTTTTTCCCAATATAAACCGGGCGATCTTGCACAGGAATGGTATAGAGGCCGAGCTTTAGCCCTTTGTATTCTAATGAGCGGTAGGAAAAGCTTACAGGCCGAACTGTCTTCCCATTGATAAATTCCTGTAAGCGTGAGTCATCAATATGCGTATCGTCCCCCACAGGTTCTCCTGCATCATTCACGCCAATTAAAATATAAGCCGTTTCTGTACGCCAAGCGTTGGCAAATGCCAGAATATCTTTAAGCAACTCTGATTTTTGAATATCATCAGCGCCTGAAAACGGGTATTGCTGAACCTTGTAATCAAGCGTTACACCCTCACCCCTGTATAGTAATTCTTGTATTAGCTTATCGTCGCTCATCAACCTGTCGCTTCCTGTACTTAACAAGGGCTATCCATTTACTATTGTATGCGTGGCATCCTTACAAGCTCAATGCAGACTATGCGAAAGCAAACTGGCTCTCAAGGATCTTCGTGATGTCCAAGGACCCTTTACCGGGAATCGCTGGCATCTTTTCAAGCTGGGTCTCGTGGAGCTGCTCCATAAACTGTTCCCGGAAGTCGTCCAAGACATCGTTCTCGGTGTACGTCTCAACCATCGTTTCGCGCACTGCTTTGAACATCGCCCCGGCCTTCGCTGGGATGGTCCCGAAGCTGTCATGGATCAACGCGAAGAACTCCACGCCGTAGCTTTCAGACGCCTTAACGACTGTCTTACGCAGGTGCGACCCGTCTTGACTGTGTACGAAGTTCGGAGAGATACCCGACTCCTGTTTGGCCCCGTCGATTTCGTTGGAATCCCGAACGTTGATCGTTGAGCGCAAGCGAGCAGCACCCAGGAAGATCAGGTCGACCCGGCGTTGCACAGGCACCATGTATTCCTGCCACACAGGGAACCCGTCAGGCGTCACCCAGTACACAGGCATGCAAGGCTTCAGGATTTCGGGCTCGGGGTTCTTCTTGGTCTTCTTGGTCGCTGTGACCTCAGAGGCCAACAGCTTGGCCGCTTTCTGTAGCCAGTTCATCGCCTCAACGGCTGCTACTACTTCCTTACTCACAGCGTCCCAAATATGGATAGCCATATAGCGGGCACACTGTTGTGCATCGGGGAACCACTGAGCGCCATCACCGTTGTCTATTGCTGGCTGGATGATGTCTTCGCGCACCTGATCGGTGAACCCAAAGGTCTTGGAGCCATACGCCAGGGTCATTACGGGACGCTTAGTAACACCTCGGTCAATCCCATAGCCCAGCCATCCAGCGGCCAGGGTCCTGGTCCCAAGTACGCGCCGCTCGGTAATCTCGCCGGTCTTCTTGTTGGTGATCGTCTCTACGCTGTCGTCAGTGCCCTCAGTGAGGTCTTTACGAACCTCAACGTTCACACCGTCAGACACCAGTCGATAGATGTCCTGAACGGTCTCGGAAGGCAACAGGTTCACTGCACGCCCGCCCCGCTCGTCTTTGAGCATCGCAGAGAAGTGTTGGATGCCAGAGCAAGACCCATCGAACGCGATAGGTAGCGCCGACTCCCACAGTTCACCGTGTTCAACCACACCGGCCCACTCAAAGCAGAACGCCAGGAAGCAGAAAGGACTGTCCATCTTGGTCCACTCAGACTGGCCCAGCGGGTCACGAGCAATCTCAAGGATTAGCTCTTCGTTGTCCTCTACCCACTTCTTGCGCTGACCAAAGTCGACCTTATCAACGCCTGCGCAGTTGGCCCCGTGGATCTTCAGCCACTCAATGCCGTCCTTGCCTACAGGCTCCGCAATGGAAGCCATCAGGAGACCCTTGGTTAGGTCATTGCCTTGTGGGTTGAACGAAGGGATGGCGTAAACACGGCCCCGCCAGTCGAGGTTGTACGGGAAGTAAATGGCCTCGTATTCAGCGAACTTTGTGGCCTGCTCTACGATGAACTCATAGGACAGACGGCGGCTCACTCGGGCCCGGTCCTTGCGATACACAGTTGAAGCGGCTTTCTTCCAGGCCTTGAGAACCTCGGGGTCTTCGTCAATGTTCGCAGGCTTGACCGGCAAGGCTTCTTTGTCGGCTGTAGGAAACTTGTCGATTGGAACGTGCTTCCACTGCATCACCTCCTTGGCGACTTCGAGAACCTTTGCGTTCACCTTCCAAGCGGACGCCTGGGCGATGTTCACGGCCTTGTAGACCTCGGGCATCGACACGTCCTTGTAGCGCTGTAGAGCCTTCTTCGAGCGGACCCGAATCAACGGCACAGGCTTACGGCCCTTCGCCCAGTAACCACCGCCAATCATTCCGGTCCACTCGCGGGGCGGTACGATCATCGGCTGGTAGCGCGGAGTAATCTCAGCCAGTGCGTATGCACGGTTGCATAGCTTTTCGGCCCACTCAGGGGTCAGGTAGATGAACTCACCGTCAAGCTTTGCGTTGCCTGCATGCTCCCGCTTCATCTCGACCAACTGAGTGGACTCAATGAGCAGTTCAAGAAGCTTTACGCCGATGTGAAAGGTGACGTAGTTGTCCAAGGCGTCCCAGGAGGTCCACTTAGTGGTCAGTTCATTAGCGGCCATCATGTGGGCCTCTACTTTCTCCATGAACTTAATTTTGTATGTGTGTCCGTTACGTTTGTTCAGTGCTGGGCGAATACGCTTGTTGAAGTGTTCGGCCTCCTGTTCACGGATACGGCCAAAGCGCGCCTCTTCTTCAACAGCCTTGCCGACCGCTACTGAAACTTGCTGAACGCTCAAAGGCCCCTTCTTAGCGACCATATTGAGAACTGTCTTAACGGTGATTGCCGCGACGTTCTCCGCTTTAACCAGTTGAAGATAAGGCAAGCCAATGTTCTTTCGCTTCACTTTAGTTACCTGATGCTCAACCCAGTCTTCGAACGCCTTAGCCATCAAAGGAATCAGGGAGGCCAACACAGGCTTAGCTGTAGCGTTGTCAGCGAACTCATTGCGATCAATAGAACGCTCAAGGACTTTCTTAAAGTGATCCTCACCCAGCGTATAGGCTTCATGCTCAAGACTTAACTGAGACGCTGCAAGGTCGGGACCATAGATATTAGAAAGGGTCTCATAGGCCCATGAAGAAACATCAGTGATTGCGCTAAAGTCATGCTTCGTTAGTTGGATGGTTTGGCTTTCTGCGGACACAAGAATCCCTTAGAGGCCACTTGGGCCTCCAATAAGTTATGAAAGTTAGTTACTTGGATGATTTACAGAATTGAGGGCGTAGAGGGTCCTTAGAGGGGACTTAAAGAAGTCTCTAAGTTAAAGGCTCATAGAGTGGGAACAGCAGGGCTGCTTTCAGTGAGGGGTTTTAATCTGGTGGTGGTTTTGCAATCCGTCTGTATAACTCGTGGCTGAGTCCGGAACCGCGAAAAACCGAACTGGGTTCAGTAATTGCTAAGGAGCGGTAGTACCACTCGGTGTAGGCAGGAGTGTGGTGTGGGAAAGCATCTACTGTGGTCATTTGAGGTGTCCTTCCGAGCTGGTAACTTGGTGCTACCCGCGTTGATGGCTGTGATAGCATGGGATTATGAAAGCTGTTTATGATCGCAATATGTACAGAGTACATGTACTATTTACACAAACCAACTGCTTTCTGAAGGGAATTTATGAATATTGCTGAACGCGCTGCACTGCTACTGGGGCGAGCGCAATTGAGCGACCTGGCAGGCGCTGGGGATGTTCCGTATGTACGCTGGCAGAATGTTAAGCGTGGTCGGGCACGAATGGGGTTGGAAGAGATAGAAATTTTGGGGCGCGTGTTTCCGTCGTATCGCTGGTGGCTGCTGACTGGCGACGGCGGTAAACCGAACGGGCCGTTTGAAAGCCCTGTAGATATCTGAAGGGCGACCCTGTGTAATTAAGTTCGACTGCTGGCGGTGGCTGGGTCCTTCAAGCCAACCTCACGGGCTACCTGGGTTGCTACGAACAACCGCTCGTGGTCAGGGTGTCCCGTGAGGATGTCCAGCTCGATCCCCTATGGCAATTGTAGGTCTGACCTCACGTAACCGCCCTCGACGGCCTCAGCACCCCAGCCATCATCGGAATCAGGTTCAACCAGCTTAATCAGCATTACGCTGTCGAGTTGCAACTTTACGGAAGCACCAGCCACAGCAGTCCAGACATACGGGAACAGAGTGAACTTCACTTTCAACTCGGAGCCGCCAGCAATGGCCGGAACGTTGTCGATGCTATTGCCCTTCGAGTCCACAACCTTCAAAGGCGACGGTTTGTTCTCTTCGGTATGTCTGTCAATGCACGATGCATACCGAATGATTCTGAAGGTCACAGTACCGTCATCGTTGATCACGAAAGGCATATCACCCTCATAAGGCAACAGAGGCTTCCTACCATGTGCAACCACTGGTGGATTCTTTTTGTGTTCCGCCAGGAGCTTCCTGTAGTTGGCTTCATGCACCTGAACTATCTCTTCGACCAGAGGCCGAGCGTCCTCACCGGGAACAGTAAGGTTTGCTTTCCACAGACCACGAGGATTGCCAAGCCCCTGCACAGGGTTGCCGTAGTCCGGTTTTTGAATTGCGCAGTCTGGTCCCACTACCCCGCGAGGCGTGAAGTAAAACTTCTTTCGAGGGGCCGTGGTGACTGGCTCTTTGTAAGAGGTAGGACGCAGGGTCTTATCAGCTCGATACGCCGCCGTCGACACATCACCATGAAACTCAGACAAGCACCTCAGCGAGATTTCTTCCGCGCGCGCTCTTAGCTGTTTCCATGAAGCCACTGGTTTCCTGAAGTGGAACTCAGAAAGTCGCCGTAAGATATCCCCGGTGATGCGCGAAGCTAATGCATCATCTGAGGTACGTAGCGAAATACTGAAGCAATCGGGCTTGGCACCCCGTGGCCGCAAACGCAGATAGCAAATCCCTTTACGCTTGTAGTGGTACGGGATAGCCAGAACGGTTTCTAACGCATTCAATCAACGACCTCTCGTTTGAAAACTTTCTTCAATAACCCCGCCAGCGTCTCAACGGGAACCCCTGAGCCGTAGACATCAAAAGTTATCGTACCGGTAGCGTGCCCCATTACGGCCTGGGCATGCGTGGTGGGAACACCATGCTCCTGCATAAGGGACGCCAGCGAGTGACGTAACGAGTGGAACACCAAGCCCCGCGCATAGGAGTCTCCCAGTGCCTCAGGGATGGCTGTCTGGTTAGCCCATTCTCCAGCGGGTCTATATCCAATCTGAGCCAGTGCGTCCGCTCCTGCAAGCCTGCACGACTCTACATATCGCAGGAATGCCGCAAGGTCAAAACCGTAGGCCCCGTCTGTCAGTGGTATCAAACGTTCGCTACGCTTGTTCTTGATCGTCTTCCCCTCTCCCACCTCATTGATGTGAATGGCCGTAATGCCTGTGCCCAGTGTCTGCACGTCACCTACCGTCAACTGAGAGATTTCATTGAGACGCCCGCCAGTGATTGCCCCCAGACTTAGCAACCAGCGCTTCCAAGAGGTCTCAGGGAACGTATTCGCGTAAGCAACGATCTTGCCCACCTGATCCTGTGAGAATGCCTTACGGGTCGACTCAAGCCCCTTCGTGAACTTCAGTTTCTTGTCGTATGACTTTTCGAGGTGACCATTCTCAACAGCCCAGTTCAGGACAGCAGAGAGCTTCATGAGCATCTGGTTAACCGTTGAAGGCTTACGAGTCGTCGCAAGGGTGTCCCGAAGGCCCACAAGGTCTTCTCGTGTGTGTACCCGTAGATCCAGGGAGCCCAACAGCTCAATAAGAACCCCATGCGTGAACTTGGTGGTACTCAGCGTTGACGCTTTCTGTTCGCCTGAACGGTCCTTCAAGTACAAAGCTGAGAGGGTCTCAAAGGTCAGCCTCTGTACAGATTGAGGCGGAGACACGCCAACTACTGGTTTACGCCCGGAAGCACTCTCTACGAGCCTCAGAGCCCCCACGACACCGAGACCGCCACCACTCGCCCCTGTGTGTAAGCCGCCCCACTGCTGAGCCACATCACCGCCTGCAAGGACTTCCTCAGAGACCGCCCGAAAGTGTTCTTTCAGCTCGTGCCATGTCGCGCCTGGGGTCTCCCGGTGGAACACCCTAACGAGTTCCGAGAGAAGGTCTGATGCGTCCATAGCTTCCCGGCGACTGCTGGTCTTGAGGGACACCGAAGCGAACTCTGTGGTGGCGCCTGTCGCCCTGAGACGCATGTAGTAAATACCGTTGCGCCTGAAGTGGTAGGGCTTGGCGAGCCTCGTAGCTGGCCTCAAGGGACCTGTAGGGTTTGGCCCAGGGCTTGTAACAGTAAGACGCTCTGTAAGCTGACTCATAACGGTTTAACCCTTTAATCATTGGGAAAAACCTGTGTGCCTTGCAGTTCTGGATGTATTGCCGGGAGGATCTGAGGAAGTTGAAGCGGATTACGTTGTTGTGGGACTACATCAGGGAAGTGACGGAGCAGAATCAGGGGTTGTTGATGGGGGAGACCAGGGAGATCAGGTTCGCGGATTAAAGGGCCATCAACGATGATTCGCTTTAATTTGCAGGACGTTTCCTAGAGAATCTCCGGCCTATTGTGCCTTAGGGTTCGAGTCATTAGCCTCCGTACTTCGCTGACATCAGCGAACGGGTTTAGCGACCCGAACCCGGACACAGCCTCCAACGGCAAGCGCTTCATGCTCGTCGTTGTCGTGTTATGGCGGCTGTGCGTGGGAGACCTTCGGGTCTGCCGGGTCCTGGGTCCGGTTCGCTAACCTGCGTACAGCTGCCACCCTTTCATGTTTAGCGACATGAGTGGGTGGCTCCCTAAACTCCCAGGTATAGATCATGACTAAAATCGTCCCCGACCCACCGCTTTCTTCCATCACCACCCTCGGCGTCGTCACCTTCGGCGATTACGGCGAAAACGAAAAACCCCTGTTCCGCGTCAACGCCGGCATGCCCATTGAGGAAGCGTTAGAGCACGCCTCCACCTTGCTTTTCTACTCCAAGAAACTCGCGATGGAAGCCGCCATGGATGTACGCGGCGAGCAATACGCGTGGGCCGCGCATTACCTGTGTGAGATGGGCAAAGCCGTGGTCGATGACCTGACGCAAGCGATGACGCCAAGCCGTTAAGCGATCACCGCTCGAATGCGGGAGGAGCCCTGCTCCTTCCCACATTTAAACGGCGGTGGTCCCGGCTATTTGCGGATACCGAGCCCGAACTTCGCGCAGGAACTCGCCCGCACGGGTCTTGAGCCATTCAATCAGCCGCGCAATATCCGGCTCTGACTGTCGCCCATTTCGACAAATGATGTAGTAGGCCGCTGGGGACATCATTACGGGGCTTTTCAACGCAACCAATGCACCGTTTTCCAATTGGTCATACACCAACGCAGTCCTGCCCAGCGCAATCCCTGTGCCCTTTACCGCCAGACTGATCGCCAGGCTCGAATCCGGAAATCGAGGCCCATGGTGATAAGGCGGCGTTGGCAGGCCCTGAAACGCAAACCAGCTTTCCCACCCCGGACATACCTGATCGTCCACCCGATGAATCAGCGGGTGTTGGGCCACATCCCCCGGCGCGATATCCCCCTTCAACCGTAGAAATTCCGGCGAGCAAACGGGGAACACCGCGTCACGCATCAGCAGTTCAACATGATGATCCGGGTAATCGCCATACCCCATCACCACCGCGACATCGTATTGATGCGCTTCCAGACTAGTGCGGTTGATGTCAGCACTGGTCAACACCAGATCAAGGTTGAATGAGGCCTCAGTGTGAGAGCCGTGCATCCTGGGGATCAGCCATGTCGAGCAGAGCGAGGACGTGCATGAGAGGTACAGCGGTCGGGATTTTGCGGGGTTGAGTGAATGCAAGACCCCATCCAGCGCCTTGAAAAATCCGTCGGTGACCGGCAACAAAGCCTGCCCTGCGGACGTCAGCTTGACGCCGCGCGAATGCCGCTCAAACAACTGCACGCCCCACCACTCCTCCAGGCCTGCAATTTGATGGCTGATGGCGCTGGCGGTGAGGTTAAGCTGCGACGCCGCACGCGCAAAGCTACCGGTTTGCGCAGCGCTGACGAACGCTTGAAGCATCGGAGTGGGAGGCGGACGCTGGGCCATCAGGTGCTCACTTTGATCAAGATGATCCCGCAAACAATGACGAATGCCGAAAGCATACGTCGCCAACCGAACCGTTCGTGAAAGAACAGCGCGGCAATAATGGCGCCGATAATAACACTGGTTTCCCGCAGCGCTGAGACCTTGGCCACCGCGTCCAGCGACAACGCAAACAACACCAATCCGTAAGACGCCAGGTAAAAAACACCGCCCAACAGGTCGCCCAACAGGCCGACTCGCCAATGCCCACGTATCGCACGCATCAAGGCCAAACGCTCCCTGGAAAACGCCAGCACCGGGATCGGAATGCTCTGGAATACCGTCAGGTAGATGATGTATTGCAACACCGTTTCACTGGCTCTCACGCCTTTGGCGTCCACCACCGTGTAAGCCGCGATAAACGCCCCGGCACACACCGCCATCAGGATCGGCTTGAGCATCTGCGCCGTCATCCTGCGCACACATGTCAGGCTGATGATGCCCACACAAATCAACACCACACCCGCCAGCGCCTCGCGTGACAATTGCTCATGCAACATAAAGGAGGAAAACAGCGCGACCAATACGGGCGGAATCCCTCGCATCACCGGGTACACCTGCCCGAAATCACCCGTTTCGTAGGCTTTGATCAGAAATAACCGATAGACCGTATTGAGTCCCACGGAGACGAGGATGTAGCCCCACACCTCCAGGCTCGGCACGCTGACAAACGGCAACGCCAACAGGCATATCACCAGCGCGGTGCCATCCACCATGGCCAAGGTCATGAAGCGACTGCTGCCGGCGCGGACGACAGCGTTCCAAGTGGCGTGCATGAAGGCTGAGATCAAGACCAGCGTGATCGCGATATCGGAGTTGTCCATGGGGCTCGGCTTGTGGCTGTTATCGGAGGATTTGAATGATGAGCTTTGGGGCGACTCAGAGCGGCCATTTAACTAAGCCGACTTCGTGCGAAAAAGCGAAACCTCGTCAGCCTAGCCATCAACATTCGTCATGGCAGAGCTTTCCTAACGAGCCATTACTTCGCGAACGCTGTTTCAGGCACACCGCAACAACAACTGTGGGAGCTGGATTGCCAGCCCCCACAGTTGATTGGGTTTCAAGTTGAGATGGGGGCAGTGACTCAGTCCGCAATCACCACAATCGACACCCGCCGATTCTCCGTGCGCCCCGCCACCGTGGTGTTCGGCGCCACCGGCTCGCTGCTGCCCAGTCCGCGCAGCTGGATGTTCTCTTCCTTCATGCCCACACCGGTCAACACCGCCGCCACGCTTTTTGCGCGGCGCAGGGACAGTTGCTGGTTGTAGGTTTCCTTGCCGGAAGCATCGGTGTGGCCGTCAACGCGCACGCGTTCGATGCCGACGCCCAGCAGGGCCTTGCCGATGCGTTGGACGATGTCGGTGCTGGGTTGGTTGAGGGTTTCGACGTCGCTGCCGAACAGCACTTTGCCGGACAGGCCGAATGCCCAGCCCTCGTCGGTCAGCTCAAAGCCTTGTTGCTTGAGGACGGCCACTTGCGCCGGGGTCAGCCCTTTGGGGGGCGGCGTCTGGCAGCCGCCGAGGGCGAGCAGTGCTACCAGCAAGGTGATAAACATGAAACGCGCGGTCGTGAACAAGGGATCAACTCCTGTGTTGAACGTTGACGACGGGGTTATCCGACTCCGCCGTTTGCTGGCCGCCCGAGGACAAACGCTTGGCCTGGTACATCGCCGCGTCGGCGGCATTGAGCAAGGTGCCAGGGGTGGCGCCATGATCGGGGTAAATGGCAATGCCGATACTGAGGGAGGTCAACACCTGAGTGTTGCCGGGCACGGGGATGGGCCGGTCCATGCTGGCGATGATCTTGTCGGCGATGCGCTCGGCGTCTTCCGCCTTGTGCAATGGCGCCAGCAGGATGGCGAACTCATCGCCGCCCAGGCGTGCCACCAGGTCATCTTCACGCAATTGCGCACGCACACGCTCGGCCACGGCGACGAGGACGGCGTCGCCGGCAGCGTGGCCAAAGCTGTCGTTGATCTCTTTGAAGCGGTCGCTGTCGAGGTACAGCACCGCCACCTGTTCCTTGGCCTTGGCCGCACTGCGCAGGGCGCGGATCAAACGGCCTTCGAAGAACGCACGATTGGGCAAGCCGGTGAGGCTGTCGTGGTTGGCCTGGTGGGCGAGGGATTCGTTCTCGCTTTGCAGGTGGCTCTGCCAGGCTTCCATTTCGCCGAGCAAGGCGTTGAAGTCACTGCCGAGGCTGTCGAGTTCGGCGATTTGCGCCGGTGGCACGCGGCGGTCGAAATCGCGCTCGCTACGGGCGGCATGGGCCACGGCGGCGAGGCTTTGCAATGGGCCGGTGATGCCACGCAACAGGCGCCGCGCCAGGTGCAGGGCAACCCATGCGCTGAGGGCGGTACAGATGAGGATCCCGGCCAGGCCGCTGAGCAGGAAGCGCAGCAGGCTACCGCCGTGGCCGGTGAGATGAATGCTGCCGATGGCTTTGCCTTGATGCAGGATCGGCTGGCTGATGGGTTGTTCGAGCAGGGTGTGCGCCAGCTCCAACTCGACCCGCGAGAGCATGCCGGTTTCCGGGCGTATCCACTTCGCCAACAGCTTGCCATTGGCATCGAAGACTTCGGCCTCGGCCACTTCTTCGGTGGAGGCAATCAGGCTGAGGGCTTCAGTGGCCGCCGCGCTGTCGTTGAACACCACCGCCGCTTCCACGGTGTAGTTGATGGAGCGTGCGATCAGGTGCAGGTTGTGCTCGGCATAGACCCGCAGCGCCAGTACGCCAAGCAGGGTCAGGGAAACACTTGCCAGCGTCACCGCCACCAGCGCCAGGATCATGTGCCCGCGACCAATGACGGAACGCAGGGTCGGCCGCGCTTTGACGGCTGTCATGACGCAGGCGCTCGGCGGCGGGACAACTGCAGCACGCTCGGGTGAATGCGCACGCCGCTGCGGGCGACGGAGTCGAGGTTGACCTCGAACGACACCTGCTCATCGCTCACCCGCAGGCAGAACAGACTGCCCACGGTGCATTGGTCGCCGCCTTCGCTGATGCTCAGCACCGGATGGCCGATCAACGAGGTGAACAACTGGCTGCGCTCATCGGCGCTGAGCTTGCCGATGTACACCGCGTCGCACGCATTGACGATATCGGGATGGCTGGCCAGCAGGCGCTGCACCACCACTGGGCGGCCGGTGGCTTGGGTGGTGCCTTTGATCAGGTCGTCGGTGTATTGGGTCGGCCCAACGATGCACAGGCGCAATTGCGCAGGTTCGACCGGCCAGCGCGCATAACTGAGGATACCCAGCACCACTTGGGTGACGGCCTGCGCACGCTGGGCGGCAACGCCCGCAGGGTCGGGCGCCTGGGCGAAAGCGTGTGGCGCGAACACGCACAGGAACGCCACCAGCAGCATGCGTCTCCAGCTCAAACTGCGCTCTGTGGGCGAGACAGCCACGTTCATGCAGCGATTCTCTCAGGTGTTTTTTAGATGATGCCGCAACGATAGCACAGCGGCGGAAAACCCCGCGAAGTGTAGGTCTTCGCAGGGGCCGCTATTTTTCCAGAAAAATCATGCGACTGAACCAGAAATCTGGCATGACCTATCAGTCAGTTTTTTCCGATTCGTGACCCAGCTCCAGCATCAACCCACTCAAACGCTTGACCTTGCGCCTGACGGCCTCCTCAAACACGCCGCCTCGGGGCTCGATCAGGCTGAACCAGCGCTTGGCCCGGGTGATGCCGGTGTAGATCAGCTCTTTGGTGAGCACCGGGTTCAGCGCATCCGGCAGGATCAGCGCGGTATGGGTGAATTCCGAGCCCTGGGATTTGTGCACGGTCATGGCGTACACGGTTTCCACATCGTTCAGACGGCTGGGCAGCACAAATCGCACACCGCCTTGGCCGTCGTTGCGTGGGAAGGCCACGCGCAGCACCTGGGGGCCGCCGTCGCTTTCGGGCAGTTTGAGCGCGATGCCGATGTCGCCGTTCATCAGGCCCAGGCCGTAATCGTTGCGGGTCATCAGCACCGGGCGGCCTTCGTACCACTGCTCGTCGCCTTCGATCAGCCGCACCTTGCGCAGGGCGGCGGTGATGCGCAGGTTCAGGCCTTCCACGCCCCAGGGGCCTTTGCGTACCGCGCAGAGCAGTTGGAACGCGTCGAAGGCTTGCAGCAATTGTTGCGCCCAGAGGGTCCAGGCCTCACTTTCACGCGGCGTATCCGGCGATGGGCGGGCGCTCTGCAACAGATTGAGGTAATAGCGATAGCCCTCGGCATCGTCGCCCTGCCCGTCCAGCACCAGGCGTTCGAGGGCGTGATCGTGTTCGCCCTTGAGGCTGACGCAGAACAGGTCAGCGTGACTGCGCGCGGCGAGCAGTTTGCGCGCCTCATCAGCGTTTTGCTGGTTGACCCAGCGCGCCAGTTGACCGATGCCACTGCCTTCGCCGAAACGTCGCGAGTAACGCAGCATCACCACTTGCTGGGCCAGGGGGTGGCTGCCGTCGAGGTCTTCCTGCAGGCCGCTGGCGCTGAGGTCTTCGCCGCTGACGGCTTGCAGCCATTGGCGGGTGTCGGCGTTGTAGAAACCGGCTTCGGCGTCGCGGCACAAGTCGCCGAGGACGGCGCCCGCCTCTACCGACGCCAGTTGGTCCTTGTCACCCAGCAGCACCAGGCGTGCATGGCGCGGCAAGGCGTCGAGCAGGTTGGCCATCATTTCCAGGTCGATCATCGAGGCTTCGTCCACCACCAGCACATCCAGGGGCAATGGATTGCCGAGGTGATGACGAAAATGCCGTGTGCCTGGGCGACTGCCCAGCAAGCGGTGAACGGTGGTGACCTGGGTCGGGATTTTTTCCTTCACGCTGTCCGGCACTTTCAGCGACAGCACTTGTTGGCTGATGGATTCGGTGAGGCGTGCGGCGGCCTTACCGGTGGGGGCGGCCAGGCGAATGCGCAATGGGCTGCCGGATTCCACAGCCGGCGCCTGCAACAGCGCGAGCAGGCGCACCACTGTGGTGGTTTTGCCAGTGCCAGGGCCGCCGGTGACGATGCTGAATGCGCCGCGTGTGGTCAGGGCGCAGGCGAGTTTTTGCCAGTCGATCACACCGTCAGGCGGCGGTTGATCGAACAGGCTGTTCAGGCGCTGCGGCAAATCGCCGGCCACGTTTTCCTGGGTGGCAAGACGCAGGCGCAAGGCGCTGTCGATGCGCCGTTCGTAAGTCCAGTAGCGGCGCAGGTACAGACGCTTGCCGGACAGTACCAAAGGACGACTCTGCGCGGATTCGCTGCCATCGACCGCCAACGCCACCAGGTGACTGGCGGCCAGTGCGTGGCACCAGTGGGCGCCGTCCAGGCCTTCCAATAACTGCGACGGCAACAACATGGCGCCGGTTTGCAGATCGCCCTCTGGCGGCAAGGACAGGGCAAAATCCGGCGCCTTGAGGGTTTCGAACAAGTCGAGGCAGACGTGACCATGGCCCAATTGGTGGCTGGTCAGCGCGGCGGCCAGCAGCACCAGCGGGTCGGCCTGAGGGTCAAGCTCGTGCAGGAAACCCACGAAGGCTTTGTCCAAGGCACGCAACCAGCCACGGTCTACCCAGCGCTCCAGCAATTGCACCAGGTCGGCGGCGCGGCTGAGGGGCATCAGCGCCTCCAGCGGTAGCGGCGACAGGCTCATAACAACACTCCTTGTTCCCAGGCGGGCTCAACCTTGGGCGGGATGGGCTTGCCCTGGAACAGCAGGTCCAGGCCTTCGATCAGTTCCCGCGGCGGTCGGGTGAAATACGCGCCCTGGCTCGCGGACTGCGTGCCCCGCAGGAAAATGTACAGCGCGCCGCCGACATGCCGGTCGTAGTCGTAGTCCGACAGGCGCGCCTTGAGTTGGCGGTGCAGGGCCAGTAGGTAAAGTACGTATTGAAGGTCGTACCGATGATCAAGGATCGACTGCTCCATGGCATCCAAGGTGTAGGCCGAATCGTCGGGGCCCAGCCAGTTGGATTTGTAGTCGGCCACGTAATAGCGGCCATCGTGTTCGAAGGTCAAATCGATGAAGCCCTTGAACATGCCGTTGAGCAGTACAGGCTCGGCGGTAACGCGGGAAGCGCCGTTGTGGGTGAATTGGCACACCAACTTGTCGACGGCGAGTACGTCAACCTTGTGGCTGGCGAACCAGAACTCCATCTCGATCTGGTACTGCTGCAAACCACTGAGGGAGACGTGACCGTTATCCACAGGCAGTGGCGCTTGCAGCAGGTGGCCGAGCCAACTGCTGAGGGTGATGATCCAGCCTTCCCAGTTGCGCCGGTTGCAGCGGGCGCCCACGGCTTTTTCGATGGCCTCGGGCGTAACGTTGAAGCCGTCCTCCCCTGCCCATTCCAATAGGCCGTGGAGGAAGGTCCCTGGGTTAGGACCGCGTGGGAAACGGTGAATATCGCCGCCGGACGCCGCCACTTCGCGGGGTGCATCGGGGTCGAGCCGTTCGTCATCGAACAACTTCTGGGCCTGTGGACTTTCCGGTGCTTCGAGCGGGGCGGCGCTCATGCTGTCGCCAATGCGCAAGGCGCTGTAGGAAGCGATCCACCAGTTTTCCGCAGCCTTGCGCTGGGGCAGGAGCGGCGCTCGCAGCGTGGCTTCGTTGCGTGGTGGGTGGAAAAGGATGTCTTGCGCTTCGGGCACCTGGGCGTAGTTGATGGCGGTGCAACCTTCTTGAAGGTCCAGGAGCCAGCGTGCCAAGCCGGCGGACTCACCCAACGAGGCGCCTGCACCGAGCAAGTAGCCCAGCGCCGACAGGTGCAGCACGGAGCTGTTGCTGTTGCCACGCTTGAGGTCGGCGATGCCTAGCCAGCAGGCGTGCTTGGCGCGTGTCAGGGCGACGTAGAACAGGCGCAGGTCTTCGGCCAGACGCTCATTGTCTGCCTTTGCGATCAGCTCAGGCGTAGGACGCAGGCTGACTTGGGATTTGCCGGTTTCATCGTGGTAGTGCAGCGGTAAGCGGCTGCCATCCACCGGCTTGGCTGAACAAATGAACGGCAGGAAAACCAAGTCGTATTCCAGGCCTTTGGATTTGTGGATGGTCACGACCTTGACCAGTTGCTCATCACTCTCCAGGCGCAGGATCTGTTCTTCACCCGCCTGACCAGAAAGTGCCAGGTGTTCGGCCAGATGGCGGATCAGTGCCTGTTCGCCGTCCAGTTCCGATGCGGCCTGTTGCAGCAATTCGCTGAGGTGCAGCAGGTTGGTCAGAACACGTTCGCCATCACTGCGCGCGATCAGGGTTTGCGGCAGTTTGAAGTCGTGAAGCAGACGACGCAGCATCGGCAGCACGCCTTGGTTACGCCAAATCACGCGGTAGCCACGGAACTGCATGACGCGGCTTTCCCACGCCAGTTCGTCCTGGTTCAGACGCTCCAGCTCCGGCAGTGACAGATTCAGGGTGACGCAAGCCAGTGCGGCGCGCAGTGGGCGTTCCACATCCGGTTCGGCGCAAGCCTTGAGCCAGGCCAGCAGGTCGTGGGCTTCCTGAGCGGCGAAGACCGAGTCCTTGTCGGACAGGTAGACGCTGCGCACGCCACGGGCGGCCAACTCGGCGCGCACGGCCTGGGCCTCCTTGCCGTCACGCACGAGAATGGCGATGTCTGACGGACGCACGCCTTTGAAGCTGCCGTCCGGTTGTAGGAAGCCTGCGCTGCCCTGCTGCCCGCCGTTGAGCAATTCAACAATGTGCGTGGCACAGGCCGCCGCAAGTTGCTGACGATACAGCCCGTTGGAAACCGGCTGGTCAGTAGGCAAGTGCCAGAGGTTCATGGCTGGCAGCGTTTGGCCATTTACCTGCAATTGTTCTTTACGTCCCTGGGACAGTACCGAGTGGAACGGCACCGGGTTTTCACCATTGGGCTCGCGGAACAGGAATGCGCCGCGACCTGTTTCCGCACGCTGGAACACGTGGTTCACCGCCTCGACCATCGCGTGGCTGGAGCGGAAGTTGGTGCCCAACGTGTGATGACGGCCAGTGGTGGACTGACGGGCGCGCAGGTAGGTGTAGATATCGGCGCCACGGAAGGCGTAGATCGCTTGCTTGGGGTCGCCGATCAAGAACAGGCCACTGTCGAGGTGGTTTTCTTCGATGCGGTAAATGCTGTCGAAGATGGCGTATTGCACCGGGTCGGTATCCTGGAACTCGTCGATCAGGGCTACCGGGAATTGCTCGCGGATCACACTGGCCAGGCGTTCGCCGCCGTCGGCTTGCAGTGCAGCGTTGAGGCGGATGAGCATGTCGTCGAAACCCATTTCGGCGCGACGGCGTTTTTCTTCTTCAAAGCGTTTGCCGACCCAGCCGGCCGCGTGTTGCAACACGGCGGCGTCGGGGGTTGGCAGCGCATCAAGGGTCGCCTTGAGACCGGCCATGGCGTCGATGCCAGGATGCTGCGGCGGCTCGCCCTTCCAGGCTTCGGCCATGCCGTCGGGCGTCAAGCGGGTGAAGCCGGTGCCGATGTCGAGCTGTTCGAGGGTTTCGTCAGCGGCCCAGGCACTGATCTTTTCGAACCAGGGCTCGAAGTAACGCGCTTGCATCTTGCGGCCGTCGACAGCTTTGGCGGCCACGGCTTGCAGACAGATGTCGCGCAGCTCGGCGGCCCATTGTTGCCAGGGCGCCTTGATGGCGGTCAGCGCTTCGCGGCGCTCTTGCAGGCAGGCCGTGATCAGCTCTGCGGGCTCGCGGGCTTCATCCGTGGCCCGTTCGCTGCCGAACAACGCGCGCACTCGCGGCATCAATGCGGCGGGGCCACCCCAGTTGCTGCGCACCCAATTGAGTGCGTCGTCGTGCATCGGGTAGCAGAACAGTCGCCAGTAATCGCGCAACACTTCACCGAGCAAGTCGCTGTGATCGGTTTCCAGGGTTTGGGTGAACAGGCTGCCGCTGTCGAAGGCGTGTTCGCGCAGCATGCGCTGACACCAACTGTGGATGGTCGAGACGGCGGCTTCGTCCATCCATTGGGCGGCGATGTCCAAGCGGTTGGCGCAGGCGGGCCATTGTTCGAGCGGGTATTCGTCGCGTAGATCAGCGATCAGAGCGTCGGGCTGTTCAATTTCTTCGCGGAAGAAGCGTGCTGCTTCAGCCAGGCGGATGCGGATGCGTTCGCGCAGTTCTTTGGTGGCGGCATCGGTGAAGGTCACCACCAGGATTTGCGGCGGCAGCAGTTCGCGACCAAAGCCTGATTCATCGCCACCGTGGCCGAGAACCAGGCGCAGGTAGAGGGCGGAGATGGTAAAGGTCTTGCCGGTGCCGGCGCTGGCTTCAATCAGCTGGCTGCCTTTGAGCGGGAAGGCCAGGGCCAAGGGTTTGCTGGTCATGTGCCGGCCTCCTCGCCTGTGAGTGATCGCCACGGGGCGTTGAGCAGCGGGCGATACAGGGTTTCGCACCAACCTTCGAATTCTTCGCTGGCGATGAGCGTGGCGTAGTCGGGGAATTGCCGGGTGAGCGCCGGGGTTTCGCGGCGTTCGCCATCGGTAGTCAGGCCATCGCCTTCGTAGGCTTTGCTGGCCGCCGCCTGGGCCTTGGCGGGGTCAGTTTGGCTGAGCCAAGCGAAAGCGGTTTTGACGGCGACGGGTAAGGGTTGGCTCATGCCGGTATGCCAGGCCAGCAATAGGTTACCGAGGATTTCCTGGGCATTGGTTTTATCCAACGGCGGCAGCAGCAGGGTGTCATCGCTGGCCACCAAGCCGGTGCTCAGCGGCAGGCCGCAGGCGCAGGCAACCACGTGATTGACCCAGGGGCGAATCAGGCGATGCCACTTGCGGGTCTTGATCGAGCCGATGCTGTTGGGGATGGTGGTAACGCTGAGCAACCCGCCATCGCTGCGTCGATGCAGACCACTGATCCAACCTTCCAACTGCACGCCATTATGCTCAAAACTGACCGGTTCGGCGCCGGTGTGCGGGGTGGGCCAGAGGACGAGCAGTTGCTGATAGCGTCGCAACAGATCGGGTAACGGTTCGATCAGTTCGTTGCGCAGGCATTCGCCGAAACCGACCATCGGCAACAGGCCACTGCCTTGCAGGCGCAGGGCCTGGGCGTTCAGGGCTTGGTCGAGATGATCGGGTTGGGTGAGTGCGGCGCTCAGTAGACTGTCGCTCAGGCTGTAGCGTTGCAGGGCGTCGAGAACGAAGGGTTCTTCGTCGGCCAGTGGCACTTCGGCGGCCTCGAAGAACACTTTCAGGCGTTGGCTGAAGAAGTGTTTGACCGGATTGCGCAGGAAGTCTTGAAGTTGGCCAAGGCTCAGGGGTTCGTCCTGTTGATGCGGCGTGAGTCCGTCTTCTTTCAGGCTCGCATCCGGCGTTTCGTGCAGCAATTGCCACTCACGGGCGTAGCTGAACAGCGCGTCGCCTTCATGGAAGTAACGGGCGCTGAACGGTTGCAGTGGGTGCTCTTGTGTCATGGCGTCGATCAGCGATTCATCGCCATTAGCGTGGTGCCAGCCGCTGGAGAGGTGATCACGCAGTTGGCCGATGAGTACCGACGCAGGGCGGTCACTGTTATCGCGGATGCTGCGGCCCACCCAGCTTATGTATAGCTGGTCGCGGGCTGACAGGAGTGCTTCGAGCAGCAGGTAGCGGTCGTCTTCACGCCGTGAGCGGTCGCCGGGGCGGTAGTCGCTGCCCATCAGGTCGAAGTCAAGCGGGGATTGCGCGCGCGGGTAATCGCCATCGTTCATGCCGAGCAGGCAAACGAGCTTGAATGGGATCGCTCGCATGGGCATCAACGTACAGAAATTGACAGCTCCGGCGAGAAAACGCTGGGAGAGGCGACCTTGGTCCAGACCTGCGAGCCAAGCTTCGCGGACTACGGTGAGGGGTAACTCGTCCTGCAGGCCGACGGATTCGCAGGTTTCCAGCCAGGTTTCCCTGAGCTGTTCGAGTTGGCCCAGGAGGTAGTCATCGTGTTCGCTGCTGGGCAGGAAGAACAGTTGCATCAGGCGTTGCAGGCGCTCACCCCATTGCGCAGGAGCCGCAGGTAGCGACAGTGCTTGATGTGCGTCGTTGAGTGCGTCGAGCAAAGCGACCAGAGGACCAATGAGCGCTGCGTCGAGGCCACCGATTTCATCGTAGGGCTCGATACCCTCACACGCTGCGCCGGTGCCTACGGCGTAACCGAGCAACATGCGGCGCAGGCCGAAACGCCAGCTGTTTTGTTCCAACTCTGCTGGCAGGCCTAGGCCGGCACGTTGTTCGGCGTTGAGCCCCCAGCGGATGCCGGCGCCTTCGATCCAGCGATGCAGCGTCGGCAGGTCGCGCTCCTGGATGGCGAAGCGTTCGCGCAGGGCCGGCACGTCGAGCAGGTCGAGGATCTCGCTGACCGGGAAGCGGCTGTCGGGCAGTTTCAGCAGATGTTCGACGGCGATCAGCAGCGGGTCCCGGCCGCGTTGGCCCTGGTCGGTCAGGGTGAACGGGATGAAGCGTGGGTCATTGCGTTCGAGTTGGCCGAACACGGCGCGGATATGCGGCGCATAGCTGTCGACATCCGGGACCATGACGATGATATCTCGCGGACGCAGCGAGGGGTCGGCACTGAAGCGTTGGAGCAGTTGGTCGTGCAGGATTTCCACTTCGCGCTGGGCGCTGTGGGCGATGTGGAAGCGGATGGAGGTATCAGGTTCCAGGTCGACAGCAGGCCATAGCTCGCGGGTTTCATTGAGTGGACGCAGTTCCAGGATGTCGTCCTGGAGCTGGTTGAGCAGTGTGGTGGGCTCGCTGTCGCTGAACAGGTCGATGCGGCCATCGCGGAATGCTGCGCGGTAACTGTTGGGGTCGTCGTAGCTGTCCAGCAAGCTGATGTAGTCACGGCCTTGTTTGCCCCAGGCGGCGAGCAGCGGGTGGGCGTGCTGGTGCAGGGTTTGTGGGTCGATGGTGACCGGCATGCCGGCTTTACGCGCTTGGCGCTTGTATTCGTTACGTAGCAAGTCTTTATCGGCGACGATGTCAGACCAATGGTGACGGCAGGGGTTGTGCACGCAGAGCAGGACTTGGCTGAATCGCGCGAGACCGGCGAGGGCTTCCAGTGCCTGGGCGGGCAACGAGGAGATGCCGAAAACAATGACTCGGGATGGCAGGCCCGCGGGCGCTGTTTCCAGTGTATTGATGCGCTCGATAAAACGCTGGTGAACGCCGGCGCGGCTTTCGGCCATGCCTTCTTCACCGACATCCAGCAGCAGTGCGCGCCATAGTTCGGCTTGCCAGCAATTGGCCGGATTGAGCGGTTTTGACTCGCCTCGACCGTTGCGCAGTTGGTGGCGGCCGGCAGCCCAGTCTTCGAGCCAATCAGCGCGGTAGACCTGATATTGGTCGAACAGGTCAGCCAGGCGCTCGGCGAGTTGGTAGCGTTTACGCAGATCGGTGTCGTGGGTGAGAAAGCGCTGCAGCGGCTCGAAGTGCGGTTGATCGATAAGCTCCGGCAGCAGGCGCATGAGGCGCCAGGTCAGCGGTGCTTTATCGAGCAGGGACTTGGGCGGAATTTCATCTTTGCCTAAGACCATGCGGTAGAGCTGCCACATAAAGCTGCCGGGCAGTTGAACATCGATTGCTGCGGCGATGCCGCAACCGCCCATGTCGTCCTCTTCCGGATCTTCGGCCAAGGCCAGCTTGAGCCACTGGGCGATGCCGTTGCTTTGGACTAGGGCGATTTCGTTTTCCAGGGGCGCGAGGGGATAGCGGCGCATCCAACTGACCACCAGGCTGCGCAGTTCGTCCAGGCGGTTGCCGTGAACCACCATGAATCCAGGGCTGAGGGACGTCGCATCCGGCATAACGGCTTCCTTGGGAAAAGCAAAAATCGAGGGTGCGACTTTAGCACTGTGGGCAGTTGTTGGCGGAATTGGGATGTTAGCTGTCTTTTCGACCGCCCAAAACAAAACCCCATCTGCTTTCGCAAATGGGGT
>NZ_AOHM01000054.1:0-31280 GCF_000510895.2 Pseudomonas sp. FH1 | reverse complement strand
CGAAAGGATTATTTTGAAAATAAATCCTCAAAGACAGTTGCTCCCACACTGACCGCATTTCAGACCTTTACTTCATCTCTACGATGACCTGCTCGTTCCACAGCTGAGGCAGCTTTTTGGAAGTCGCTTCCCAAGCATCCGCATCCTTGATCGGCTGCGGGTTGGCCTTGGTGTACTGCTCGCCCGGGATCAGGTTCTTGGCGATATCGGCCGGCAGTTTCAGGTCGGTTTCAGCGCGGATCGGGCGCGCATTGCCTTTCGCCAGGTTGAGTTGGCCGGCGTCGCTGAAGATGTATTCGCGGGTCAGCTTCGCGGCGTTCGGGTGCTTGGCGTATTTGTTGATGATGGTGGTGTAGCCGGATTTCACCGAGCCGTCCGATGGGATCAGCACCACGTAGTCATCCGGGTTGGCCATCTTGGCCTTGTAGCTCAGGCCGTTGAAGTCCCAGACGATGCCCACTTCGACTTCGCCTTTTTCCATGGTGGCGATGGTCGGGTTGGACAGCGAGAGACGGCCTTGCTGGGCGATCTTGGTGAAAAACTGCAGGCCGGGGGCGATGTTCTTTTCGTCGCCTTTATTGGCGATGGCGGCTGCCAGTACACCGTTGGCCGCTTGCGCTGCGGTGCTCACGTCACCGATGGAGACCTTGTACTTGCCGTTTTGCAGGTCAGCCCAGCTGGTCGGCACTTCAGAGCCATGCAGCAGCTTCTTGTTGACGATAAACGCGATGGTGCCGGTGTACGCCAAGGCCCAGTGACCGTCTTTGTCTTTCGCCCAATCCGGAACCTGGGCCCAGGTTGACGGTTTGTACGGTTGGGTGACGTCCTGCTTCACCGCAATCGGACCGAACGCTGCGCCCACGTCACCGATGTCGGCGCTGGCGTTGTCTTTCTCAGCCTTGAACTTGGCGATTTCCTGGGCCGAGCTCATGTCGGTGTCGATGTGCTTGAGGCCATAGGTCTTGGCCAGGTCTTCCCAGGTGCCTTTCCAGTTGGCCCAATCATCGGGCATGCCGACGCTGTTGACGGCGCCTTCTGCCTTTGCGGCAGCTTCCAGGGTTTTTAGATCGGTATCAGCGGCCATGGCGGCGGTGCACATGGCAATGGTCGAGCCTAACAGTGATGCCAGGAAAAGCTGTTTCATCCGAAGCTCCTTTGGGCGTTTTCAACGCTGCGTTTTTTATGAACGATTGCAGTGGTGTTGGTCTAGGTCAGCAATACCTGAGCCAATCTAGGCTCGATGGATGACAGTTTCATGTCGATGTCGTTTTTAAATCGCTGATGTCGCTTGTCGCAGAGTTAGCGTAGACCATGCCCAAGTGCCCGCATTGATTGGACTTGGCCGATGTATTGCAGGGTGTGCTAAGGGCGATGGATACGGACTGTCATCTGTCGGTCATCTGTAATGCCTAGGCTGGCAAGCTTGAGTGCTGGCCGGTTTACGCAGCGGTTTGTGCACCGGATCGGTGCTGGTCTAGTCCAGATAGGTAACGTTGATGCGTGATGAGGCAATCAAGGCGGTGACATCCATTGGCCTGGCGCTGCAAGAGCAGATCGACCACGGTTTGTTGCCGCCTGCCAGCAAACTGCCTGCCGAGCGCAAGCTCAGCGAGTTGTTTGGTACCACCCGGATTACGGTGCGGGAAGCCTTGTTACAACTTGAGGCGCAGGGTCAGATCTATCGCGAGGAGCGGCGCGGTTGGTTTGTCTCACCGCCACGGCTGGCGTACAACCTGATGCAACGCAGCCACTTTCACGCCATGGTCAGCGACCAGGGGCGGGTCGCTTCTACGGAAGTCATCTCTGCACGCCTGCAACCGGCCTCGGCGGCGGTGTGTGCGTGGTTGCAGTTGCCCGCGCTGTCCAGTGTGATCCAGATCTGCCGGGGACGGCGGATTGATGGGCGCTTGGTGCTGTATGTGGAGCACTACCTGAACCCGCAGTATTTTCCGGGGATCCTGGCGTGTGATTTGAATCAGTCGATGACGGAGTTGTACGCGCGCAAGTACGACCTGCACTACGGGCGCGTGCGCTTTGAAATCGTGCCGACCTCACTGCCGGTGGAAGCCGCCGCCGCGTTGCGCGTGTCGGTGGGCAGTCCGGGCTTGCGGATCGCCCGGGTCAATTATGATCAGCACCAGCGGTTGATCGACTGCGACCTGGAGTTCTGGCGGCATGATGCCATTCATGTGGGTGTGGATGTTATGGGGTCAGCGCCTTGATCACCTGATCCACATTGGTTTCCAGCTCTGTCACCGGCTCGGCACCGTCCACATTCAACACCAACAGTTTTGAATCACCGGCAGTGATAGCCGCCTTCACCGCGTCACTCGGCTGCCGATGATGCAGCACCACTGCCACCTCGTTGTCCTTCAGCTCGGCACTCAGTTTTTGCAACGCCTCAGGCGTCCACTCCGCGTCGGGTCGCGCATCGGTGCTGAGCACTTCCAGGTTCAAACTGCTGACCAGGTACGCGAAGTGATCACTCAGGCTGACCACGCTCAGGTTATCCACCTTGGCCAGTCGCGCCTCGCTGTCGGCGGTGAGCTTGAGCAGGCGCTGCTTGAGGGTGGCGAGGTTGGCGTCGATCTTCGGTTTGGCAGTGGGCGCCAGGCGGCTCAGGTCGGCGGCCAGCACATCGGCCATGCGTCCCATGTTGTTGCTCGACTGCCACGGCTGACTGTTCAGCCCATCGGTGACGTCCGGCTGCACCGCGATGCCCGGCAGACCGCCGTCCACCGGACGTGCAGCGTCGACTTCAACGATGCGGATGTTGCTGCGCCGCGCCACCGGGTACAGCGGGTCATCGGCCCACAGCGAGCGCAGGCCGATGGCAGCGTCGGCGTCCAGTGCCAATTTGCTCAGAGCTGGCGCGCCTCGGCCGGTGAAGTAGGACACTTGCCGCGAACCCGGCAGGTTGGCCGGGGCGGCGCGTTCGAGCTGCACGTCGGTGCCTTTGAGCAGTACTTCAGCCAGGCCATAGGTGATCGGCAGCGAGGCCAGCACTTTGACCGGTTTTGCCGCGTGGGCAGCTGGTTTGGCCGCTTCAGCCGCCATCAATGGCGTGGTGAACAAGCAGGCGATGGCCAGGGCCAGGGGAGAAAGAACGGAGCGCATTATCCAAGATTCCCTTTAAGGCTGGGCACCGTGCCGCGCGCGATGGCGGCCAGGGCGAAGGCGATACCGGCGACCAGAATGATGGCGGCGCCGGACGGCACAGGCAGGTCGAAGATGATCGGCAGCAGGATCCCGCACAGGGTGCTGACGGTGGCAATCGCGACCGAGATCCAGAAGAAGCCCTTGAGCGACTGGCTCAACAGGCGTGCCGCTGCGGCCGGAATGACCAACAGCGCCCCCACCAGGATCGCGCCGATGACCTTGACCGCCGCGACGGTGATCAGCGTCACCAGGATCACGAACAGATAATCCAAGGTCTTCACCGCCACGCCGCGCACCGCCGCTAATTGCGGGTTGAAGCTGGCCAACATGATGCGGTTGTACAGCGGCAACGCCAGGGCCATCACCAGCGAGCCGACCACCGCCAGCACCAGCAGGTCGTTGCCGTTGACCGTCAACACCGAGCCGAACAGCACGTTCTCAAGGATATGCACGTTGATCTTGCCCGCCAAAATCAGCAACAGGCTCGCCCCCAGCGCCAGGGACACCGACAGGAACACGCCGATCAAGGTGTCCGGCGCCAGGCCGGTGCGGTTGCGCAGGTAATTGAGCAGGATGCCGAACAGCAGGCAGTAGCCGAACAACGCGCCATACGGGCCGGTGTAGGGTTCACCGAGCAGAATGCCCACCGCCACGCCGGTCAGCGCGGCGTGGCCGACCGCTTCGGAGAAAAACGCGAAGCGCTTGACCACCACCAGCGTGCCCAAACCGCCCAGTACCGGGCCGATCAGCAGACCGGCGAGCAGGGCGTTGACCACAAAACCGTAGGCCAGCGCTTCCGGCAGATAACCGGAAGAGGCCCAGCCCTGGACCATCAAGCGAAAAGCTTCATAACTCATTGCGCCGGGCTCCGAGGGTGGGTGGAGAACAGGGTCAGCAGGCGATCCGGGGTCAACGCCTCTTTAGGCGTGGCGTCGAACAGCACGCGGCGGTTCAGGCCGGTGACGCGGTCGGCCAGGCGGCCCACGGCCTCCAGGTCATGCTCGATCCACAACACGGTGATGCCTGCCAGGCGCCAGTCATTGAGCAGGCGTTCGAACACCTGGATACCGGCTTCATCCAGCGCCGACATCGGTTCATCCAGCACCAACAGCTGTGGCGCCGGGATCAGTCCCTGGGCCAGTAACACGCGCTGGCGTTCACCGCCGGACAGCGCGCCCATGCGTCGCTTGCGTTTGTCCTGCATGCCGACGCGCTCCAGCGCATCGCCAATCGCACCGGCGTAATGCTTGGACAGGCCCAGAAACGCCGGGCGCCGCTGGCACATGGCGGCCATGAAATCATCCACGGTCATCGGCAAGCCCCGGTCGAATTCCAGTGCCTGCGGCACATAACCGATGGTGCCGGGCGTGGCCGGCCAATGCAGGCTCAGTCGCCCCTGATGGGGTGTCTGCCCGAGCAGCGTCTTGATCAACGAACTTTTGCCGCCGCCGTTGGGGCCGACCAGTGCATGGATACTGCCCGGCTGTACGTTGAAGCTCACGTCATCCAGGATCACCGTGCGTCCCAGCGTTAGCGCAACCTGATCGAACTCAAGCGTCGGGCCGACGCTGACGGCACTCAGCTGTTCCGCCGCCGTCATGATCCGGACTCCTGAATCGCCCGCACCACCGTGTTGAGGTTGCCGGTCATCTCCACTTCGTACTTCTCGGCGCTGTACTCGCCGTAGGAAATATGCGACAGCGGGTACAGCTTGACCCCGGACTCACGCTGGATGGTGTCGACGTAGGTGGACGGGAAATCCATCTCCGAGAAGATCACCTTCACATCCAGGGCGCGCAGTTCATCGATGGTCTTCTTCAACTGGCTCGGGCTTGGCTCGATGCCGTGGGCCGGTTCGACCACGGCGGTAACTTCCAGGCCGAACTCGCGCAGCAGGTAGTCATAGGCCGCGTGCACCGTGGCCACGCGCAAGTCCGGGTTAGGCGCGCTGGTCAACTTGGCGAGTGCATCGGCGCGCATCTGGCGCAGGCGCTTGCCGTAGGCGCGGGCGTTCTGGGTGTAGGTCTTGGCGTTGTCCGGGTCCAGCTTGCCCAGTTCGCGGGCGATATTGTTGACCTGGGCAATCGACGCACTGATCGACAGGAACGTATGCGGGTTGACCACCTTGCCCGCACCGCGCGCGGCGTTACCGGTGGCGGCCAGCAGCGGCACGTTGGCGTTTGCCTCGATCACTGGAATGTCCGGTCGTTCGCTGGTGGCGATCATGCGGTCGGCAAAATCATCGTGGCCGACGCCGTTGAGCACGATCACGTCCAGAGTGCCGATGCGCTTGATGTCTTCGGCGCGCGGCTCGTAGGCATGGGGGTTGAAACCGGCCGGAATCAGCGGCACCACTTCGGCCTTGTCGCCGACGATATTCGCTACGTAGCTGTAATAAGGGTGCAGGGTGATGCCGATACGCAGGCGCTTGGCCGCCTCAGCATTAGCCAGGGGAGCCAGCATCAGGCTGAACAGGCCAACCAGCAACAGGCGCAACAGGGGAGATGAAATAGACATGGGCAATCGGTCTTCTCGTTCAGTGACGGTGCTGGCGGGTGACGCCGGCATCGAATTGCGCGACCACTTGCTGCCAGCCGGCCGCGATCAGCGCCTGGTCAGTAAGGTCGGAAGGGGCGGCGAGGTTGGCCTGGCGATTGAGCCAGATATCCGGTTCGGCACCGTGCACACGCATCAGCAGTGAGCCGGCGGTGGCCGGTGCCTGGCTCAAGCCCAGGTAGGCCGAAGGCTCCAGCAATTGCCAGCGGTGATCGCCACGGCTGACCGAACTGGCGTCCTGGGCAAAGGGCGCAAAGCCTTCTTCGGCCAGCTGCGCCGGGCTGGGCAGCGCGCTTTGCTCCTGCTGCAACAGCTGGATTTCATCCAGGGTAACGCGCAGGTCGGCATAGATACCTTGCTCGGCGGCGCTCAGATCGCGGCGCGCGTCCAATTGATGGCTGGGCACGGCCGCTACTTCCTGGGATTCACCGTGCAATGCGATCACTGAGCCGGCCACCGCGAGGATGATCAGGCACAACAGCAGCACGTAGAGGGTTTCGTGACCGGCACCGGCGGGGCGTACAACCTGTGTAGTCGTCATTGCGGCTGGATATCCGCTTGGTCGATTTCCACCACATGGCCTGGGCCTGCATCAAATAACACGTAGAACTCGGCCGACGGCTTCTTGAAGGTCAGGGTCGAGTCCTCACCCAGCTTGCCGGGCATCAGGATGGTTTCGTCGTAGCCGATCACATCGAGGGTCACGCCGGGCGCGCCGCTGCCGTCGGAGAAGCCGCCCTTGCACTGGATCTGCTCGCCGGGGATTTCCTTGCACTCGCACATCGGGTTGTGGGCCAGGGCGACGGTACTGAAACCGGCGCACATCAGCAGGACGCCACAGGCGCGGGTCATGCGCATCAAAGTCATGGTTTAACTCCTTGCTTGTTCAGCCAGGCAATAGTGGCAGGCGAAGCCTGGCTCAACGGGATGGATCCCTGGTGCATCGTGCCGTCCCAGCCTTCCATGGTGACCCACAGTTCGGCGTCGGCGGGTGTGCGTTCCGGGATCGGCAGGCCGGCGCCCATGCGGTACGGCGTGCCGAAGAAGATCACCCCGGCGGCGCGCAGGCTGCGCGGTTTGCCGATGCGCAGGTAGGTGGCCTTGACCTGGTCGGCGCAGGTGTCGCACAGGGCGGCATTGAAGAACTTCATCGGCCCGGCCGGGTCGGGACGCGGGCCTTCATTGCGGAACTCCGCAAGCGTCAGGCTCCAGGGCCCGACCTGCACCTCACCGGCCACTCGCTCGCCGATGCCGGTGTCGCCACGAAACAGCGCGGCGTCAGCGAAGTACTTGGGCATGAAGCCCAGGGGGATCAGCAACAGCAGCACATTGATGTGGAAGCGCCATTTCAGCCAGAAGGCCCGCAGCGGCGAAGGTTTAGCAGCAGCGACCTGGCTCATGGGGTGACCTCCGAGGTTTCAGCCTGTCTGGCGGGGATGGCCGCCGGCTTGTGTTGGGTCTTGGCTTCACGCTTGAGGGCATTGAGGGTGGCCAGGGCGGTGCGCTTGGTCCAGATCAGCAGGCCGCTCAACACCATCATGCTCATGATCAGGCCGAAGAACGCCCAGATCAGCTTGATCCAGAGCCCACCAAAGTCGCCGGTGTGCAGCGGGCGCATGGACTCGGTGACGAACTCCAGCTTCGAGCGGTCGGACAGCAAGTGCGCCGCCGCGACTTCACCGTCATAAGGGTTGATCTGCGCGGTCTGGAACATCAGCGGATACCAGCCGCGCCCGCCGATCTGCAGGTGGCTGTAGGCATTGAGCGGCAGGCTGATGAAGCTCGCCTCCAGGCCAGGGATGCGCTGGGTGGCGATCTTGATCGCCTCGTCCACAGGAATCATGGGGGCCGGCACGCCGGGTGCCGACATCGGTACTTTTTCCCGTGCAATCACCGGGATGACCGGCTCGGTGGAAATCGAGATCTGGTTATCGCCCAGGATCGCCCGGATCAGAAACCAGATGCCGGTGACGGAAATCACCGCGATGAACCAGATCGACCAGATACCGCTCAAGCGGTGGAAGTCACCCCAGAAGATCCGCGCGCCATGGCGAATACGCAGGGTAGGGCGCAGGAAGCCCTTCCAGAACTTCTTGTACACCACCAGCCCGGTGACCAGCGACGCCAGCAGCGGGATACCCAGTGCCGAGACCAGGTACCAGCCCCAGCTGTAGCCATTGGTAAACGGCACCAGCCACCAGCCGTGCAGGGCGCGGGTAAAGGCCTGGAAGTTGAACGACGGGCTGATGCCCTGGATCGCGCCGGTGTAAGGGTTGACGTAGACCTCCACGGAGCGCCCGTCGGGGTAGCTGAGGTCGACGCTGAGGGCGAAATGGGATTCGTCGGGTCGGCTGATCGACTGGACGAACACCTGAGGCTCTTCGCGCTTGATCGCGGCGATCACCTGGTCGTAGCTCAGGGGTTCGGCGTCGTCGGTCGGCTTGCTCGCGCGGATATCCGGGTTGGCCAGCCAGACGATCTCCTGGCTGACCACCGCCAGGGTGCCGGTGACGCAGACGATCAGTACAAAGAACCAGATGGGCAAGGCCAACCAGCTATGTACGAGAAACCAGAGTTTGGAGCGTGACTTCTTCGACATGTGAATGCGGGTCTTGATCGGAGGGGGGCAGTGAAGGCCCGGAAAAGGCCAGTCGTAGCTTTTGCTGACGCGACAGGCTGTATCTAAGTTAAGACGGATGAGAATGAGAAATCCCTAAGCCGCATATGAAAGAAAATGTTTCAGGTTCACATTCAGGCCGCTTAAACGCCGCGATCGAACACGAAACATGTTCCAAGCCATCACCCAAGCGGCATTGATGGGGCCCGGGCGCTGCGTAGGATGGGCTCATACCGTTGAGCGAGCCTTAGAAATGACTGCCAGAACCCTCTACGACAAACACATCGACTCCCATACGGTGTGCTCCCTGGATGACCAGGGCCATGTCCTGCTTTATATCGACCGCCAGGTGATCAACGAATACACCAGCCCCCAGGCCTTCAGCGGCTTGCGCGAAGCCGGGC
This sequence comes from Pseudomonas sp. FH1, assembly GCF_000510895.2. Taxonomy (NCBI): domain Bacteria; kingdom Pseudomonadati; phylum Pseudomonadota; class Gammaproteobacteria; order Pseudomonadales; family Pseudomonadaceae; genus Pseudomonas; species Pseudomonas sp. FH1. Next base: position 22,544 of record NZ_AOHM01000054.1, on the reverse strand, counting down.
GCACGGTGTGGCGTCCCGGCACGGCGTTGGCCGTGGTCGACCATGTGAACCCCACCACGCCCAAGCGCATTGCTGCGATGCCGGATGCAGGCGGTGCGCGGCAAGTGTCGTACCTGGCGGAGAACTGCCGGGACTTCGGCATCGAACTGCTGGACATCCTCGACAAGCGCCAGGGCATCGAGCACGTAATCGCCCCGGAACAGGGTTTCATCCTGCCGGGCATGGTGATTGCCGCCGGTGACAGCCACACCACCACCTACGGCGCCCTCGGTGCCTTTGGTTTTGGCATCGGCACCTCGGAAATCGAACACCTGCTGGCGTCCCAGACGCTGGTCTACAAACGTCTGAAAACCCTGCGCGTGACGGTAGACGGTGACCTGGCGCCGGGCTTGACCTCAAAAGACGTGATCATGGCGCTGATCGGCAACATCGGCGCGTCCGGTGCAACGGGCTACGCCATTGAGTTTCGTGGCTCCACTATCGACGCGCTGACCGTCGAGGCGCGCATGACCATCTGCAACATGGCGGTGGAAGCCGGTGCGCGGGGGGCGTTCATGGCACCGGACGAGAAAGTATTCGCCTACCTCAAGGGCAAACCACGCGCACCGCAAGGCGAGCTGTGGGAAAAGGCGCTGCTGGAGTGGCGAAAACTCCACACCGACGACGACGCGGTGTTCGACCGGGAAGTGCAACTCGACGCCTCCACCCTGGAGCCCATGGTCACCTGGGGCACCAGCCCTGACCAGGCCGCGCCCATCGGTGCCCGCGTGCCCGACCCGCAGGACGTCAGTGACCTGATCCTGCGCCAGGACATGCGCCGTGCCCTCAACTACATGGGCCTGGAAGCCGGCATGCCGCTGAGCGAGATTGTCATCAGTCACGCCTTCATCGGCTCCTGCACCAACGCCCGCATCGAAGACCTGCGCGACGCCGCCAGCGTGGTGCGCGGCAAACACGTGGCCGACCATGTGCGCGCGATGATCGTGCCTGGCTCCACCGAAGTCCGTGACCAGGCCGAGGCCGAAGGGCTGGCGGCGGTTTTTATCGAGGCAGGCTTCGAATGGCGCCAGTCGGGCTGCTCGATGTGCCTGGCGATGAACGACGACGTGCTGGCTCCGGGCGACCGCTGCGCCTCCAGCACTAACCGCAACTTCGAAGGCCGCCAGGGCGCGGGCGCACGCACCCACCTGATGAGCCCGGCGATGGTCGCCGCCGCTGCCATTACTGGCCGCCTTACTGATATCCGCCACTTTGGAGCACGCTCATGAGCCTGCAACCCTTCACCCTGGTCACCGGCAAGGCCGCGCCGATGCTGGCGGCCAACATCGACACCGACGTGATCATGCCCAAGCAATTCCTCAAGGGCATCGACCGCAGCGGCCTGGACCGCGGGCTGTTCTTCGACTTGCGCTTCTTGGCGTCCGGCGAGCCCAACCCGGAATTCGTGCTGAACCAGCCGGCCTGGCAGGGTGCGAGTTTCATGGTGGTGGGGCCGAACTTCGGCTGTGGTTCCAGCCGTGAGCATGCGGTGTGGGGCTTGAAGCAAATGGGCATCCGCGCCCCGATCGGCAGCAGCTTTGCCGGGATTTTCTATGACAACTGCCAGCGCAACGGGGTATTGTTGATCACCTTGGACGAGGCGGTGTTGCAGCGGTTGGGCCAGACGGTCAGCCAGGCGGACCAGGCGCAGATCAGCGTGGACCTTGAAGACCAGGCCATTCGCTTGGCGGACGGCGAGGTGATCCCGTTCCAGATCGATACCCTGCGTAAAACTGCGTTGCTATTGGGCTTGGACGCCATCGGCAGCACCTTGCAACGCCGTGAAGAGATCAAGGCCTTCGAGCGCCAGCACCTGGTAGCCAATCCCTGGCTGAGCTAAATCGACAACCCTTTGAAATGCTCCTGCAAAAACTCCACGCAGGCGCGCAGCTTGCCGGAATACGCCAACCGTGTCGGGTACACCGCCCACACGTTGGCGCTCTGGGTATACCCGTGCAGCACCTGCACCAGCTTGCCTTGTTCCAATAGCGGTTTCACATCCCACATCGAGCGCAGCAATACCCCGCGCCCATCCAACGCCCACTGCAACACAATCTCGCCATTATTCGACGACAACGGCCCGCGCACGCGCACGCTTTCCTGGGCGCCGTCGTGTTCCAGGTGCCAGATGCCAAACGCGTTATCGCGCTCCTTGAGCACCAGGCAGTCGTGCTGCTCCAGCTCGCTCAACTGTTGCGGTGTTCCGCGCCGCTGCAGATAAGCCGGCGCCGCGCACAGCACGCGACGGTTGCTCACCAGTCGTCGGCCGATGTGCTGGCCGGGGATATCGTCGCCCACGCGGATCTCCAAATCGAAGCCTTCGCTGACGATGTCCACCACGCGGTCAAACAGGTCCAGGCGGATTTCCAGGTCCGGGTACTGTTCCGCCAGCAGCGACAGGGCGGGCGCCACATGGTTGCGGCCGAAACCAAAGCTGCTGCACAGGTGCAGGCGGCCACGGGGGCTGTCGTGGGCATCGGAGAGTTCATCGGAGAGTTGCTGGAAGTCTTCCAGGATACGTACGGCCCAGCGCTGCACCCGCTCGCCGTCTTCGGTCAGGGCGATGCGTCGGCTGGTGCGGTGCAGCAAGCGGGTGGCCAGGGTGGTTTCAAGGATCTGGATGCGCTTGCTGACATAGGCCGGCGACAAGCCCAGCTCATCGGCGGCCGCTGCGAAGCCGGCCTTGCGGATCACGGTCAGGAACACCCGCAGGTCTTCGGGTAGGGGCACGGTATCTTTCTTATTGGTCATCAGAAACAGGGCTGGCGGCATGAGCCGCCAGAATAGCACCGGATCGGTGTGCCTTCCGGCACACCTGGCCGTCTTGGGTTACTCGGCAGCGATCTTCGCTTGAGCGGCTGCCCGCGCATGTCGGCCGTGCTTGAGCGCGATAGGCGCCATTTTTTCGCGGTCCAGCTCACCCTCCCAGGCGGCCACCACCAGCGCGGCCACGGCATTGCCGATGATATTGGTCAGCGAACGGCATTCAGCCATGAAGCGGTCTACGCCGAGGATCAACACCATCGCCGCCACCGGCACAGTCGGCACCACCGCCAGGCTCGCCGCCAGCGCGACAAACCCCGCGCCGACCACCGCCCCGGCGCCCTTGGACGTCAGCATGGCCACCGCCAGCAGCGTCAACTGCTGTTCCAGCGGCAAGTGGATGTTGGTGGCCTGGGCCAGGAACAACACCGCCAGGGTCATATAGATGTTGGTGCCGTCCAGATTGAAGGTGTAGCCGGTCGGCACCACGATGCCCACCACGCCCTTGGAGGCGCCCAGGCTTTCAAGTTTCTGGATCAATTGCGGCAACGCCGATTCCGACGAGCTGGTGCCCAGTACGATCAGCAGCTCCGACTTGATGTAGCCCATCAATTTGAAAATGCTGAACCCTGCGTAGCGGGCGATGCTGCCCAGCACCACGGCAATGAAGAAAAACGCGGTGATATAGAAGGTGCCCACCAGCTTCAACAACGGCAGCAACGAACCCACGCCGTATTTGCCGATGGTGAACGCAATCGCGCCAAAGGCCCCGATTGGCGCGACCCGGCTGATGATACCGACGATGCGGAAGAACACTTCGCTGGCCTGGTTGATCACCCCCACCAACGGCCGGCCCTTTTCACCGACCATCACCAGGCCCACGCCAAACAGCACCGAGACGAACAGTACCGGCAGGATTTCACCCTTGGAGAACGCATCGAAAAACGTCGCGGGGATCACATGCAGCAGGAACCCGACGATGCCTTCACCGTGTTCGGCCTGGCCGACAAAACCGGCGATGGCCGAGCTGTCGAGGGTTTTCACGTCAATATTGAAACCGACGCCCGGATGCAGCAGGTGCGCGGCGAGAATGCCGATCAACAGGGCAATGGTCGAGACGACTTCGAAGTACAGCAGCGCCTTGCCGCCGACGCGGCCGACCTGTTTCACGTCGTGCATGCTGGTGATGCCGGACACCACCGTGCAGAAGATAATCGGGCCGATGATCATCTTGATCAGTTTGATGAAACCGTCGCCCAAGGGCTTGAGGTCGATGCCGATCTGCGGCCATTGATGGCCGATCAACACGCCCAGCGCGATGGCGATGAGCACCTGGATATACAGGGTTCCCAGCAGTTTTCTGATTGTCATTGTTATTATCTCGCAGTCTTTTTTGGGCAAGCAGACCCCGTCGCAGGTGTTGGCGCGCCTGCGTGGGGGAGTGAATCAGGGGATCAGCGAAGGAAGGTCAGGACTTCGCCCAGCAACAACTCGGGAGCCTCTTCGGCAATGTAATGGCCGGCCGGCAGGGCCTTGCCGCGCACGTCGGTGGCGACTTTCTGCCATTCCTTGAGCGGCTCGAAACAGCGGCCGACGGTGCCTTCGGCGCCCCACATCACCAGCAACGGCAGGTTCAGGTGATGGCCGGCGTCGATATCCGCCTGGTCGTGCTCAAGGTCGATACCGGCGGCAGCGCGGTAGTCTTCGCAGATGCCAGTGGCAGCGCCCGGCAGTTTCAGGCAACGCAGGTATTCAGCGAAGGCCTCGTCGGTAAACGGCTTGAGCCCGGCGCTGCGGCTGCCCATCACGCTGCGCAGGTACAGCTCCGGATTACCCTCGATCAAGGCCTCCGGCAACGGCGCCGGACGGATCAGGAAGAACCAGTGCCAGTAGGCGCGGGCGAAGGCTTCGTCGGTCTGTGCGTACATCGACAGGGTCGGCGCGATGTCCAGCAGCACCATGCGTTGCACAGCGTTGGGATGATCCAGTGCCAGGCGATGGGCCACACGGGCGCCACGGTCATGGGCCAGCACCGAGAACTGTTCGAAGCCCAGGGCTTTCATGAGTTCGACGCTGTCCCGGGCCATTTCCCGTTTTGAATAATTCGTGTGGTGGTCATTGGCCGGCGGTTTGCTGCTGTCGCCATAACCGCGCAGGTCGGCCGCCACCACGGTGAAGTGCTCGGCCAATTGCTCGGCGACTTTGTGCCAGATGACGTGGGTTTGCGGGTGCCCGTGTAGCAGGAGCAGGCCGGGACCTGTACCGCCTTTGCGGTAGCTGATGTCCACGCCGTTGACGTGGCAGCTGTCTTTTTGGAATCCGGCGAACATGGAATGACTCCTTGTGATGATTGCCTGCATCCTGGAATCACGCGGCGTTCGGGGCAAGGGCGAAAACGTGGAGGGGTTGTTCATGAAGTGTGTAGGAGCCGGCGGGCCGGCTCCCGTCGATCAGCCTTGCTTGAACATGGCCTGGGCTCGTTCGCGGATCTGCGTTTCAGTCAGGTCTTCCTTGTGGGTGGCCAGGAACCACACATGGCCGAATGGATCCTTCAGCGTGCCGGAGCGATCGCCGTAGAACTGGTCCTTGGGTTCGGAGATCGGTGTGCCACCGGCTGCGATGGCTTGTTTGTACTGCGCGTCGACGTCATTGACATACACATGCAAACCGACGCTGGTGTGGCCATCACGGGGGCTGCCAAACGCACTTTCATCGCAGGGTGAGCCCAGCATGATCGGCGAGTCACCGATACGCAGCTCGGCGTGGCCGACTCTGCCGTCGGGCATGTCCAGGCGCATGGCTTCGATGGCGCCAAAGGCTTTCTTGTAGAACTCGATGGCTTCGGCCGCTTTTTCGACGCCCAGGTAGGGCGTGACACTGTGGAAACCCTCGGGAATAGGCTTAACGCTCATTTCGTTCTCCTTGAGTGGTGGTTATGGAGGGACGGCCTTTTCACTATAGGCCACGTACGCCGGGGCCTGCGGGCAGCCGACGAGGTGTTCGCCAGGCAACAGCGAACCGGCAGTTTGCTGCGCCATAAGCGGGTAGGGGGCGCGTTTTTACGGCCAAACCACCGGTTTCCGGGCTCGGCACAGAAGCTGCAATACCTCTGGCAAATCATTCGCCCGAGAGCGTTGTATGTCTGTACTGCCTGTGTCTGCCGATTACCCGATCCACACGCCCCATGCCGCCTTGATCCGCGATGCAGCCGAGGCGATTGCCGTCGCCCACCGCGTCGCCGCTGTTCTCCTGGAACAGGACGCCGAGCGCGACCGCAGCCGCCAGGTGCCCGCCGAGGTGGTGGACCTGTATTCCAACAGTGGCCTGTGGGGCATCAGCGTGCCGCGCGCGTTCGGCGGGGCGCAGGTGTCTTACGCGGTGCTGGCCCAGGTGATCGCGATTATTTCGGCGGCCGACCCGTCATTAGGGCAGATCCCGCAGAACCACTACTGCCTGCTGGAAGATATCCGCTTGCAGGGCACGCCCGAGCAACAGGCGCATTTCTTCGGCTTGGCCTTGCAGGGCCATCGCTTTGCCAATGCGCTGTCGGAAACCGGCGGCAAGCACGTGCAGGACATCCAGGCCACTATTCGCCGTGAAGGCGACGGCTATGTGATCAACGGGCGCAAGGGCTATTGCACCGGTTCGCTGTACGCCCATTGGCTGGCAGTGCTGGCGCTGGATGAACAGCAAAACGCCCAGCTGGCCTTTGTGCCGCGTGGCACTGAAGGGCTGGTGGTGGTCGACGATTGGGACAGCATGGGCCAGCGCACCACCTCCAGCGGGACGGTACTGGCTCAGGATTTGCGGGTGCCGGCGTTCAATTTGTTTCCTACGCACAAATCCTACGATTCCCCAACCTTGGCTGGCCCTTTCGCACAACTGACCACTGCCGCCATCGACGCGGGTATTGCCCGTGCGGCGCTGCGTGACACGGTGCAGTTCGTGCAGCAATTCGCCCGGCCATGGATTGACGCCGGGGTGGAGAAAGCCAGTGAGGATCCACTGACCATCATTCAGGTCGGTGCCCTGGATATTCGCCTGGAAGCGGCCGAAGCTTTGCTCGACCGCGCCGGCTTTGCCCTGGATGCCGCGCGCCCGGCCCCAGATGAAGACAACGTCGCCCACGCGTCCCTCGCCGTCGCGCGCGCCAAAGTGCTGACCACTGAAATCGCCATCGAAGCCAGTAACAAGCTGTTCGAACTGGGCGGCACCCGTTCCACCTTGAAGAAGCACAACTTCGACCGCCACTGGCGCAACGCGCGGGTCCACACCCTGCACGACCCGGTGCGCTGGAAGTACCACGTGGTGGGCAATTGGCTGCTCAACGGCGCCAAGCCGCCGCGCCATGACTGGTCGTGATCCATGGCCGAACTGTTCAAGAACATCTATTGGGCCGACATCGGCCAGGCCTGCCTGGAAACCCTGAGCATGCTCGCCGCGGCGCTGGGTTTTACCGTGCTGCTCGGGCTGCCCCTGGGCGTGCTGCTGTTTCTCACCGGCAAGCGCCAGTTGCACGAGGCGCTGGTGGTGTATCGGTTGCTGTCGGTGGTGGTCAACGTGTTGCGTTCGCTGCCGTTCATCATCCTGCTGATCGTGTTGATCCCGCTCACCACCTTGCTGGTGGGCACCTCCCTCGGTGTGCCGGGCACCATCCCGCCGCTGGTGGTGGGCTGTACGCCGTTCTTTGCGCGGCTGGTGGAAACCGCACTGCGTGAAGTGGATCGCGGCGTGGTCGAGGCCACCCAATCCATGGGCGCCAGCACCTGGCAGGTGATCCGCCACACCCTGTTGCCAGAGGCCCGGGGCGGGCTGCTGGCGGCAGTGACCGTGACCGCGATTGTGCTGGTGGACTACACCGCCATGGCCGGCGTGATCGGTGGCGGCGGCCTGGGTGACCTGGCAATTCGCTACGGCTACCAGCGCTTTCAGACCGACGTAATGGTGGTCACCGTGGTGCTGCTGTTGGTGCTGGTGCAGGCCCTGCAGATGACCGGTGACCGTTTGGTGGCGCGTTACAGCCGCCGTTGATTCCTATAACAACTGCTTTCGGAGCCTGTATGAAAAAGTCCCTGGCCATTTTGGCCGCTGTCCTGTCGTTGAATGCCTTTGCCAATGAAAAACTGGTGGTGGGCGCGACCCCTGTGCCCCATGCGGAAATTCTCGAGTTCGTCAAACCGGTGCTGGCCAAGGAGGGCGTGGACCTGCAGATCAAAGTCTTCACCGACTTTATCCAGCCCAACCAACAACTGTCGTTGAAGAACATCGACGCCAACTATTACCAGTACCGCCCGTTTCTCGACGACTACAACAAGACCCGTCACACCGATCTGGTACCGGTGGTGGGCGTGCATATTGAACCTTTTGGCGCTTACTCGACCAAGATCAAAAACATCTCGGAGCTGAAGGACGGCGCCACGGTGTCGATCCCCAACGACCCGGTCAACACTGGCCGCGCCCTGGTGCTGCTGGATGAGGCGGGCCTGATCAAACTCAAGGATCCGAGCAACACTCTGAGTACGCCGCGCGATATCGCGGAAAACCCCAAGCATTTGAGAATCCGCGAACTGGAAGGCGCCTTGCTGGCCCGTTCGGTGAGCCAGGTGGATTTGGCGTTTGTGTTTGCTAACTACGCGCTGGAAGCGGGGATCGATACTAACAGCGCGTTGATCGTGGAGAAGGGCAAGTCGCTGTACATCGAGTACCTGGTGGCACGGCCGGATAACATCAACGACCCCCGTATCCAGAAACTGGCCAAGGCGTTGAATTCCGATGAGGTGCGCCAGTTCATCCTGACCCGTTACAAAGGTCAGATTGCCCCTGGTTTTTGATCCCGCGTTTATTCAGTGATGGCCGTCGGCTCAAGCAATTGAGCCCCCGGCCCACGCTCACCCAACTGGTCATCCTGATTCCGCAACGGGCACGCCTCCATCGACAGGCACCCGCAACCGATACAGCCATTGAGCTTATCTCGCAGCAACATCAGCTTATTGATGCGCTCATCCAGGTCTTCCCGCCACAGCGCCGACAAGCGCTCCCAATCCTGCGCCGTGGGCGTGCGCCCATCCGGCAAGGCCTGCAACGCCTCGCCGATCGTTGCCAGTGGTATGCCCAAACGCTGGGCGATCTTGATCACCACCACGCGCCGCAACACATCGCGAGGATAACGCCGCTGGTTGCCGGCATTGCGATTGCTCTTGATCAACCCCTTGGTTTCATAGAAATGCAGGGCCGTGACCGCCACACCGCTGCGGGCGGCCAGTTGGCCGACCGTGAGTTCCTTGTTGAGCATGAAAAAACTCCCAGACAACGCTTGACCTTGACTTAACTAGAGGTTTTACCCTGCGTGGCATCGAATCGCAAGATTCTGCCTACAGAGGAAGGGGAGTGTTCATGCAGGTATCAGAGAAAAATCGCAGCTTCACTCAATTGATCGAATTTCAGATCGAGCCCCAGCAGCAAGTCGCCCTGGTGGCGGCCTTGACCACCCAAAGCGAACGCCTGGCCCAGGGCCACGGCGGCTTTATCAATGCCAGTGTGCAGGTCAGCGATGACGGACGGCGGGTGCTCAACTACCTGCAATGGCGCTCGCGTGAAGACGGCGAGGCGGCGTTCCAGTGCTTTGAGCATGGCGAGGAAGATTTCTGGACGCTGATTCGCGCCCATCAGGCCACGGCGGTGACCTTCGGCTCGTTCCAGGTGCTGCGCAGTTTCGAGCGCAGCCATGACAACGCGTTGCACTGCCGCCTAAATGGATAAATGCAGCATGCGCTCGCCTTGCACGTTTTCACCAGGGCGGCGCTTGTTCACCGCCAGCTCGCCGATCTTGATCAGGCGCGTGCGTGTGACGTTACGGCTCAAGCCCAGCAGGTTGGCGGTGTGCACCTGGTTGTAATGGCTGAAACGATAGGCGGCGCGTAGCAGGGCATCCTCGACCTTTTCATGCAGGGCGCCGGCCTGTTCTTCGAACAGCTTCTGGAAGGCGCGCGCGAGCAAGGCTTCGGCGCTGTTGTCGGTGCCGTGCGGGCTGTCGTCCTGGCGTTCGATGCGCATATTCGACAGGCGCAGGTCGTCCCGTTCGATCACGCCGTTACGGCAGATCAACAGGGTGTGGTGAATCACGTTCTCCAGCTCGCGGATATTGCCCGGCCAGCTGTAGCTCTTGAGCTTTTGCTCGGCCTCGCGGCTGATGGTGATCGGGCCGTAGCCCAGGCGCTGGCTGTAGGCTTCGATGAAGTGTCGGGTCAGCGGCAGGATATCGCCGGGGCGCTCGCGCAACGGGCTGAGTTCCAGGCTGACCACGTCAAGACGGTAGTAGAGGTCTTCACGGAAATGCCCGGCGTTGATGGCTTTTTCCAGTTGCACGTTGGTCGCGGCCAATACACGCACATCAATAGGAATGCTCTTACGCGAACCCAGGCGTACGACTTCACGTTCCTGTAGGACGCGCAACAGCTTCACTTGGATTGCCATCGGCAGATCGCCGATCTCATCGAGGAACAAGGTGCCGCCGTCGGCCTCTTCAAACCAGCCGGCCTTGGCACTGAGGGCGCCGGTAAAGGCGCCTTTTTCATGGCCGAACAGCTCGGCTTCCACCAGGGATTCGGAGAACGCCCCGCAATTCACCGCCACGAAAGGCCGGTTGCGCCGCGCGCTGAGGTTATGGATATGGCGCGCCACCAGCTCTTTACCGGTGCCGGTCTCGCCGATGATCAGCACGCTGGCTTCGCTGGGCGCCACTTGCTGGATATGGTCGAGCAGCGCCTGGGATTTCGGGTCTTCGAAGACCTGGGCCGTGGCGCGGATCGACGTCGCGAGGGCGGGCGAGGGCGGTAGGGTCAATAGCTGCATGGGCACCTCTCTTAGGAATAGAACGTAGGAATCGGCAGGGATTGGTTCAACGCCCAATCCCCCAGTTCGTGGAGTTTGTAGTCCACCGGATCGTGCAGGGTCTGTGTGCGCAGGTTGCGCCAGTGACGGTCCAGACGCAGTGAGGCGTGGGTGGAGCGCGCGCCGGTCACTTCGAACAACCGGCTGCACAGGTCCAGGCCCTGGCGGGTGGCGGCGACTTTGGCGGTGGCGATGGCGATAGCCAATTGGCCGCGCTCGGATTCACTGAGGTTCGCACCCTTGGCCCAGGCTTGGTCGAGCAACTCGGCGGCGCATTCCACTAGCAGGCGAATACCTTCCAGGGCGACCCAGAACTCACCGTAGTGATGTAGCACGTAAGGGTCTTGGCGCACGTCTTCAGCCGAGGACTTATGCCAGGCGCGCGTTTCGGTCAGGGTGTAATTGCGGGCTTCTTCGAAGGCGCCTTCGGCAATCCCGAGAAACATATGCGTGAAGGTCAACTGGGCAATCAGCGGGCGCAGGCAGGCAAAGGGCGTGCTCAGTGGGCCGGGATCGAGCAGCAATTCGGACTCTTCGACGCGCACGCGTTCGAAGCTGGCGCTGCCGCTGTCGGTCTGACGCTGGCCGATATTGTTCCAGTCATTGTGCAAAGTGATGCCGCTGCGCCCGCTGGGGATTGCGGCGATCAGCAACTTGCCGCCGGCCGCTTCGTCGACTGCCGAGGCGATCAGCATTTCCGAGTCGCTGGCGCCGGAGCAGAAGCTCTTTTTGCCGGAGAACTCGCGCCAGCCGCCGAAATCCTTGACCACGGTGCGGGTGTCCAGCGGGTTGAGGGCGTTGCCCCAAAACCAGTTTTTGCGTGCGGTCTGTTCAAACCAGGGCTGCCATTGGTCCGGGCGCGCAAACAGGCGCACGGTGGCGAGCATCAGGTGGTGAAAACCGAAGACGTGGGCGATGGAGCTGTCGACCTTGGCGAATTCGCGCACGATGCCCAGGGTTTCGCTCCAGCGTGCGCCGAGGCCGCCGTATTGGGTGGGGATGCTCAGGGCGAGCAGGCCACTGTGGCGCAGCGCGTCACGTTCGGCTTTGGGCGTGCCGCCGCGCTCGTCGCGCTCGACGGCGGTAAGGGCGAATTCGGCGGCCAGCAGTTTGGCGGTCTGCAAGGGGGAGGGCAGGACGCTGTGGGGTTTGGCTGTCACGGGGTTTCCTCTTTTATAGGCGGGAGCGGCCAGGGCCGTTCCCGCTGCTCAGCCCATCAGGCCTTGGCTGGCAGTACATCGTTGGCAATCATTTCGCCGAACGGGCCAGTGAGGTTGGTAACACCACGCCCGGCCAGGCTGGCGTAGGGTTCCGGCAGCAGCGGGAACACCAGCTCGGCAAAGCGATACGCCTCTTCCAGGTGCGGGTAGCCGGAGAAGATGAAACTCTCGATCCCCAAATCCGCGTATTCCTTGATGCGCTCGGCGACTTGCTGTGGGTTGCCCACCAGTGCTGTGCCGGCACCGCCGCGCACCAGGCCGACGCCGGCCCACAAGTTGGGGGCGATTTCCAGGTTGTCGCGGCGCCCGTCGTGCAGGGCGGCCATGCGGCGCTGGCCTTCGGAGTCGAAGCGCGAGAAGGATTTTTGCGCGGCGGCGATGGTTTCGTCGCTGATGTGTTCGATCAGTTTGTCGGCGGCTTTCCAGGCGTCCTCTTCGGTTTCACGCACGATCACATGCAGGCGAATGCCGAACTTCACGGTGCGCCCGTGACGTGCGGCGCGTTCACGCACATCCGCGAGTTTTTCCGCGACGGCGGCCGGCGGTTCGCCCCAGGTCAGGTACACATCGACCTGTTCGGCGGCGAGGTCGTGGGCGGCGTCGGAGGAACCACCAAAATACAGCGGTGGATAAGGCTTCTGCACCGGTGGGTACAGTGCCTTGGCGTTCTGCACTCGCAGGTGCTTGCCTTCAAAATCTACCGATTCGCCCTGCAATACACGGCGCCAGATCTGTAGGAATTCATCGGAGACTTCGTAACGTTCACTGTGGTCGAGGAAGCTGCCGTCGCCACGGTTTTCATCGGGGTCGCCGCCGGTCACCACGTTGATCAGCAAGCGGCCGTTGGACAGGCGATCCAAGGTCGCCGCCATGCGTGCCGAGACCGTGGGCGAAATGATCCCCGGACGAATCGCCACCAGATAACGCAGGCGTTCGGTCAGCGGCACCAGCGCCGAGGCGATGACCCAGGAGTCTTCGCACGAGCGCCCGGTAGGAATCAGTACGCCGTGGTAACCCAGGTTGTCAGCCGCTTGGGCGACTTGTTTCAGATAATTGAGGGTGACCGGCCGTGCGCCTTGGGTGGTGCCCAGGTAATGCCCGTCGCCATGTGTTGGCAGAAACCAGAAAACATCCATGACCAATCCTTAAGCGATTTTCAGCAGAGAGGGGGAGTGCGCTGCAAACAAAGGCGCAGCGCGTTCTGCCGCCAGTTGAATACGGGCTTTTAGTAGTTCACTGGTGATTTGGTAGTCGGTGAAGTCGGCTTCGGTGGCGTACACACCGATCGGCAAGGTCAATGCCTGGAAAAAGCTGAACAGCGGACGCAGTTGGTGATCGAGCACCAGCGCATGACGTTCGCTGCCGCCAGTGGCGGCGAGCAGTACCGGCGTATTGATCAAGGCGTTGAGGCCGACCAGGTCGAACAGATGCTTGAGCAGGCCGGGGTAGGAGCCACGATAGACCGGTGCGGCGACGATCAGCAGGTCGGCCTGTTCGATGGCCAACAGTTGGGATTCGACATCTGCCGGCAGTTCGTCACGGGACAGTGCACCCCCCAGCGGCCGGGCAATCTCGCCCAGTTCGATCAGGGTGGTCTGGATCGGCAGCAACGTGGCCAGTTCGGCGAGCACTGCTTGGGTCAGCACGAGGGTGCGTGACGGGCGCCAGGTTCCGCCAGAGAGGGCAACGACATTCAGGGGACGGGTCATGAACAGTTCCTTTTTCAACAGTGGAGTGCAACCTGGTGAGCAAGAGCTATACCAACGGGCGCAGGCCTTGATTGGCGTGGGTTGCAAGCTCACTGCCGAAAAGTGTCGCTGTTGTCTGGCTGGTGATTTGTTGATTGGCTGTTGCGCTGGCAACAGTTGCGTGGGCAACAGTACTGACGCGATGTAGCGTCAGTTATAGAGGGTTGCATTTATTCCGTAAATGAACGTATTTCCATATTTATAGATCATAAAGAAATATACGAATACCGCTATCGCAGGTGCCTTGGCGGTTGATAGCGACTATCAAGGCAGGTGATTTTTCACCGTGCGGGGCCGGGAGTAGCCTGTGTTCATTGACTCGAAACCTCCTTTGCAGGGCCGCCGCCATGAACCGATTCCTCGTCATTTCCTTATTGATCGTCAGCTCAGTCCTTGCCGGATGTGCGACCCATCCTTCACCCGAATTGCGCCCCTACACGGCGGAAGAAACCAAACAGTTGGCCCTGGAAGCGTTGAGCCGTCGTGGTTTGTCGTTTGATGAATATCAACAGCAGCGCGCCGCACTGACCGGCCAGCCACAGAAGCCTTTCGGTTTTGATCGCCAGGGCGAAATGAACGCCGAACGCAGCGTGACCCTGCATGGTCGTCCCAGTTGATCCCGCGCCTGGCGGCAAAAAGCCCGAGGATTCCCCTAAGGAACCTCGGGCTTTTTGTTTTCCATGGTGCGACTTCAGCCTGTTAAGCTGAATTTCAGGAGCGTTCCTACGCACATTTACATAAAGTGGTCCTTCTTTAATGGCATGCGATCGGTTAAACCTGACAACCTCTGTCCCGGTCCGTGCCCCTGAGACGCTGCTCTCGGGAACCTGCTCTGCGAGTTTTTAACGTCATGAATAAACGTCCGCTGTATTTCGACTACGCCGCCACCACCCCGGTGGATGAGCGGGTCATCCAGGTGATGGTCGAGTGTCTGGGCTTCAATGCCAATTTCGGTAACCCCGCGTCCAGTTCCCATGCGTTCGGCCAGGCGGCCCGGCACACGGTCGAGCAGGCGCGTCGCCAGGTAGCCGAGTTGGTCGGTGCCAACCCTGAGCAAATCGTCTGGACCTCCGGCGCCACCGAATCCAACAACCTTGCAATCAAGGGCGTGGCCCAGGCGCGAGGCGTGACGGGTGGGCATATCATCACCAGCCAGATCGAACACAAGGCTACGTTGGATACCGCGCGGCAACTGCAGGAAGCCGGCGTGGCCGTCACCTACCTGGTGCCGGATGCCGATGGGTTGATCAGTGCCGATGCCGTCAGCGAAGCCTTGCGCGAAGACACGTTCCTGGTTTCGCTGATGCTGGTGAACAACGAACTGGGCACCCTCAACGACATCTCCGCCATCGGCGCGCGAGTGCGTGAACACGGCGCGTTGTTGCATGTGGATGCGGCGCAGGGCGCGGGCAAAGTGGCGATCGACCTGGCGCAGTGGCCAGTAGACTTGATGTCATTTTCGGCCCACAAGCTGTATGGCCCCAAAGGGATTGGCGCGTTGTATGTCGGCCCTCGGGCGCAGCAGAAGGTGTTGGCGCAGATCCACGGCGGTGGTCACGAAGGCGGCCTGCGCTCCGGCACCCTGGCGACCCATCAAATTGCCGGCATGGGCACCGCGTTTGCCTTGGCGGCGGCGTCTTTTGCTGAAGAAAAGGCGGTGATCGTCGCCTTGCGTCAGCGCTTGCTGGACCAGTTGGAATCGGTGGCCGGCGTGCGCCTCAATGGCAGCGCGACACAACGTATTCCACATACCCTGAGCCTCACGTTTGGCGAAGGCGAATTCAACGCCGCTGCGTTGAGTGCGGGGATCGCGTTTTCCGCGACCTCGGCCTGCAATTCGGCGAGTAACGCGCCGTCCCATGTGCTCCTGGCGTTGGGCCATGATGCACGCAGCGCCGGCCGTACCATTCGCTTGAGCCTGGGCCGGTTTACCACCGAGCAGGATATCGACCAAGCGGTGCAATTGATCAAGGCGGCCCTGGCCAGTGCACCGGCGTTCTGGGCGGTCTGATTCACATAATAATTATTCGTGGTTAGCAGGAGACACAATGAGTACGCAGCCTTTGACCCATGGAACGGTTCCCCAGCGCCTGGCGCACACCCGTGAACTGATGAACCGCGAGGGCATTCACGCCCTGTTGGTGCCGTCGGCCGACCCGCACTTGTCCGAGTACCTGCCGGGTTACTGGCAGGGGCGGCAATGGTTGTCGGGGTTTCATGGTTCGGTGGGGACGCTGATTGTCACGGCGGATTTCGCCGGCGTGTGGGCCGATAGCCGTTACTGGGAACAAGCGACCAAGGAACTCAAGGGCAGCGGCATCGAATTGGTGAAACTGCAGCCAGGCCAACCCGGACCGCTGGAGTGGCTGGCCGAGCAGACGCCGGAAGGTGGCGTTGTCGCGGTGGACGGTGCGGTCATGGCCGTGGCCTCGGCGCGGACCCTGGGCGGCAAGTTGGCGGAGCGCGGTGCACAACTGCGTACTGATATCGACCTGTTGGATGAAGTCTGGCAAGACCGTCCGACACTGCCAAACCAGCCGATCTATCAGCACCTGCCGCCTCAGGCCACCGTCAGCCGGGGTGAGAAACTCGCCTCGCTGCGCGCTGTCCTGAAGGAGAAGGGCGCCGACTGGCACTTCATCGCCACCCTGGACGACATCGCCTGGCTGTTCAACCTGCGCGGCGGTGATGTTTCGTTCAACCCGGTGTTTGTGTCCTTTGCGCTGATCAATCAACAGCAGGCCACGTTGTTCGTGGCGCTGAGCAAAGTCGATGCCGCGTTGCGGGCGGTGCTGGAACAGGATGGCGTGACGCTGCGCGACTACAGCGAAGTGGCGGATGCCTTGCGTACGGTGCCGGCGGGCGCCAGTGTGCAGGTCGACCCGGCGCGCGTTACCGCGGGCTTGCTGGAAAACCTCGATGCCGGCGTCAAGCTGGTCGAAGGACTCAACCCGACCACCTTGGCCAAGTCGCGCAAGAGCCTGGCCGACGCGGAACACATCCGCCAGGCCATGGAGCAGGACGGCGCGGCGTTGTGCGAATTCTTCGCCTGGCTGGACAGTGCGCTGGGGCGCGAACGTATCACCGAACTGACCATCGACGAACACCTGACCGCTGCGCGCACCCGTCGCCCCGGTTATGTGTCGCTGAGTTTCAACACCATCGCGGCGTATAACGCCAATGGTGCGATGCCGCACTACCACGCCACTGAAGAAGAGCACGCAGTGATCGAAGGCGACGGGCTGCTGCTGATCGATTCGGGCGGGCAGTACCTCGGCGGCACAACGGATATCACGCGGATGGTGCCAATCGGTACGCCGAGCGAGGAACAGAAACGCGACTGCACCCGTGTACTCAAGGGCGTGATTGCCTTGTCCCGTGCGCATTTCCCGAAAGGCATCCTGTCCCCGCTGCTGGATGCCATTGCTCGCGCGCCGATCTGGGCTGAGGGCGTGGACTACGGCCACGGTACCGGGCACGGCGTAGGCTATTTCCTCAATGTGCATGAAGGCCCGCAAGTGATTGCCTATCAGGCGGCCACTGCGCCGCAAACGGCGATGCAGCCGGGGATGATCACCTCCATCGAACCGGGCACTTACCGTCCGGGACGCTGGGGCGTGCGTATCGAGAACCTGGTGCTGAACCGCGAAGCCGGCAAGACTGAGTTCGGCGAGTTCCTCAAATTCGAAACATTGACTCTGTGTCCGATCGACACGCGCTGTCTGGAACCGTCGCTGCTGACGGCAGACGAGCGTGAGTGGTTCAACGCTTACCATGCCGAGGTGCGTGAGCGTTTGAGTCCATTGCTCGGCGGTGCCGCACTTGAATGGTTGCAGGTGCGCACTGCGGCTATTTGATCGCCTGCAATTCGGGTGCCTGGGCCAGGGCGTCGGCCATATAGTCGACGAATACCTTGACCCGGGCCGATTGGCGGCGGTTGGGTGCTGACACCGCATGGATCGGCAGTGGTTGCGGGGTGTAGTCCTGCAATAACGCAATCACGCGGCCGGCTTTCAAATCGTCATGGAACAACCACAGGGGCGACAGCGCAATGCCGAGCCCCGTCAACACCATCTCCCGCACCGCTTCGGAGTTGTTGCTCTGGGCGTTGCCGGTGATGCGCACGCTGTGTCGCGTGCCATCCTTTTCGTAAACCCACTGGTTCTGGCTGCTGAGCAGGTTGAACAGCAGGCAGTTGTGCTGGCTGAGATCCTGCGGGGTTTTCGGTGCGCGATGGTTGGCCAGGTAAGCCGGGCAGGCCAGGGTGACGCGGTGGGTGGTGCCGATCTGCCTGGCGATCAAGCCGCTGTCGCGCAGTTCACCGATTCGCAGGGTCACGTCCAGGCCTTCGCTGACCATGTCCTGCAGGTGATCGTTGAGTTGCAGGTCTATTTGTACGTCAGGGTATTTCTGCAGGAAATCGCTCAAACGTGAAGCAATCTGAAGGCGCCCGAAACTCACCGATGAGCCCACGCGCAGGGAGCCGGCGATCGCCTCTTTGCCGGTCTGGAAGCTGTGTTCGGCAGCATCCACAGCGGCGAGGATTTCGCGACAGTGGCTGTAGTACCGCTGACCTTCGTCGGTCAGGGACAGTTGGCGCGTACTGCGAGCAATCAGCTTGCCGCCCAGTTCGGTTTCCAGGGCGCGCAGGATTTTGCTGATGGTGGGTTGGGTGGTCTGCATTTCCCGGGCGACGGCGGAGAAGCTGCCGCGTTCGATCACGCGAACGAAAATCGCCATTGCGTTGAGTTTGTCCATGGGGCGTCCAATTCATTCTTCTTGCGCATAAGCACTATAGTCTTTTGGTGTCTTATCGGCATGAATTGGCTGGCGGATCATTGACTTCATTCTTCGATGACGCGAGACCGCCAACATGACTGATATGCATGCTTTGATTGTGGATGCCGTGGATGCACCGTTCCGGCTGACGACAATTCCTAAACCGGTAGCAGGCGCTGGCCAAGTGTTGGTCAGAATCAGCGCCAGTGGCCTTAATCCATTGGACGGGAAAATCCGCGCCGGCCAGGCTGCCCATGCCCGGCAGCCATTAC
Organism: Pseudomonas sp. FH1; assembly: GCF_000510895.2. Taxonomy (NCBI): domain Bacteria; kingdom Pseudomonadati; phylum Pseudomonadota; class Gammaproteobacteria; order Pseudomonadales; family Pseudomonadaceae; genus Pseudomonas; species Pseudomonas sp. FH1. The sequence goes on along the minus strand of NZ_AOHM01000054.1, from coordinate 3,833 downwards.
CGGCGGTGCTCGGCATGGACCTGGCAGGCACCGTGGAAGCCGTCGGCCCAGAGGTCAGTGATTGGCACGTAGGCGATAAAGTCTATGGGTTGGCGACTGGCATTGGTGGCGCACAGGGCTCGTTGGCCGAATACGCAGCCGTCGATGCCCGTTTGCTGGCGAAGAAACCCGAGGCCTTGAGCATGCGTGAAGCGGCGGTGTTGCCGCTGGTGCTGATCACCGCGTGGGAGGGCTTGGTGGACCGGGCGCATGTAGGCTCCGGGCACAAAGTACTGATCCAAGGCGGCGCGGGTGGTGTAGGGCATGTCGCAGTGCAACTGGCGATTGCCCATGGTGCGCAGGTGTATGCCACGGGCTCCGCCAAGCATCGCGCGGTGATTGAGGCGCTGGGCGCGACGTTTATCGACTATAAGCTGCAGGCGGTCGAGGAGTACGTCGCGCAGTACACCGCGGGCGAAGGCTTCGACATTGTGTATGACACCGTCGGCGGCGAAACGCTGGATGCATCCTTTCGAGCCGCCAAGACCTATCACGGTCATGTCGTGAGTTGCCTGGGATGGGGGCAACACAGCCTGGCACCGCTGTCGTTTCGTGGGGCAACCTACTCGGGCGTGTTTACCTTATTGCCGTTGCTGACCGGCAAGGGGCGTGAGCATCACGGGCAGATTCTAGCCGAGGCGGCGCGGTTGATTGATGCAGGTAAACTCAAGCCGACCATGGATGGGCGTTCATTCGATTTGCATAGTGCGAACGCCGCCTATGATCTGCTCGCAAGCGGCGCGCAAGGGCGCTTGGCGATCGAGATCTAACTCAGGGCTTCGCGCACAAAATCCAGACGGTCCTGACCAAAGAACAGCTGGTTGCCTACAAACAGGCTGGGCGCACCGAACACGCCCCGTTGAACGGCTTGATCGGTGTTGTCCTTGAGGGCGGTCTTTACCGCTTCGTCGTTGGCCAGGGTCAGAACCTCTTCGGGACTAAAACCGTGTTCGGTCAGCACGGCAGCAACAATATTGGTGTCTCCCAAATGACGGCCATCAACCCAGAGGGCGCGGAACAGGCAATCCACAAAGTCATCGAAGCGCTGGGGTTGGCGCAATTGAATGCCGGTGACGGCCCGCATCAACAGCAGGGTATTGATGGGAAAGTGCGGGTTGAACGTGAGCGGTACGTTGTAGCGACGTGCATAGCGCGCCAGGTCATCGAACATGTAGCGACCTTTGGCGGGCACGGTGATGGGAGAGGCGTTGCCCGTGGCCTTGAACACGCCGCCCAACAGCATGGGCTTATAAATCAGCTGCGTACCGGTTGAGGCGCACAGTGCTGGGAGCTGGGTGTAGGCCAGGTAGGTGGCGGGGCTGCCGAGGTCAAAGAAGAACTCCAGGGTTTTACTCATGGTCGATGCTCGCTGCTTATTATTGTGGGGGCGTGCTTACCAGGGTTCATTCCAGGGGCGCAGGTCCAATTCGAACGTCCAGGCGTCGCGTGGCTGGCTGTGCAGGTACCAATAGTTATCGGCGATATGCTCGGGGTTGAGGATGCCGTCCTGGTCCTTGAGCGCGTATTTCTGCGGGAAATTGTCGCGAATAAAGTCGGTGTCGATGGCGCCGTCGACCACCACATGGGCGACGTGGATGTTTCTGGGCCCGAGTTCCCTTGCCATGCTTTGCGCGAGCGCCCGGATACCGTGTTTGGCGCCGGCGAAGGCGGCAAACCCTGCTGCGCCACGCAATCCTGCGGTGGCACCGGTGAACAAAATCGTGCCTCGATTGCGCGTGACCATGCGTTTGGCCACTTCGCGGGCATTCAGGAAGCCGGAGAAGCAAGCCATCTCCCAGATCTTGAAATACTTGCGCGCGGTTTCTTCCAGGATGCTACACGGCACGTTGGCGCCGATGTTGAACACGAAGGCTTCAATCGGACCCAGCTCGGTTTCGATCTGCTCGATCAGCGCAATGACGTCTTCTTCTTTACGTGCATCGCAGGCAAAGCCATGGGCTTCACCGCCTGCCGCGTGGATGCTGTCTACCAGCGGCTGCAATTTATCGGCGCTGCGGCGGGTGACACACGCCACGTAGCCTTCGCGGGCAAAGCGCTTGGCAATGGCGCCGCCCGTTGCATCACCGGCACCCACTACCAATACGATTTTCTTGTTGTGCGTCATGGGAACTCCCTTGGCTCAATGGTCGAGCAGGAGTCTAGTCGCAGCGCCGCAAAGGGCTGGTTTTATCGCTGGAATTTAATGAGAGCAGTCAGGGGATGACTGCTCGAGCGATTACTTGCAGATGACGATCATGCTTCGACTGGTGTAGCCGGCAGGGTTGAGGCCGAAGGGGTAGTCCCCAGGTTCCTCGGAATTGTCACCGGACTTTGCGATAACCCGATAGCCCTTGGCGCCGCAAGAGTTCGTTGCACTGGTGTAGCACTGGTCCCAGGAAGAAGACAGGCCGGAACAGTTGATATGCAGCCCTTTTTTGCCACGTTTCACTTCTGTTTTGGTGGTCGCGGCACAACCGGCAATCGCCATGACCATTAACAGTATCAAAATTCGCTTCATTCCTATCCTTAATAGCCGCCTCGCAATGCTAGAGGCTGGCTCTACTCGCTCTCGGGTGTAGCGTTCGCGCTGTCCTTGTCGAAATTCTCCATGAATGACATTCGTTTACGGCTTAAACATGGCCTAAATGAGCGCCAAATGCCAGAGCTACATTCAAACAGCCTTCAATCCGCTGGAACCAGCGGCTTTGACTCGCTGCGCATTGTCACGGTAGCGCCTACGGAGGCCAGGATGATGCACGTGATTGCCAGCCATTGCGCGAGTGACAGGTGTTCGTGCAGGAACAGCAGGCCGGAGAGGGCACCGAAAGCCGGTTCGATGCTCATCAGCGTGCCGAAGGTACGGGCGGGGAGGCGTGTCAGTGCGACCATTTCCAGGGTGTAGGGCAGGGCGGTGGACAGAATGGCGACACCGATGGCGACCGGGATCAGGGCGGGCGTCAGCAATGCGCTGCCCGCATGCACGATGCCGATAGGGGCAACAAACAAGGCGGCGATCATTACGCCGAGGGCGGCGGTCTGCACGCCGTTGTCATTACCGGCTTTCTGGCCATACAGAATGTAGAGCGCCCAGCAGACCCCGGCACCCAAGGCGTAGCCCGCACCCAGTAGATCGATACCGCTGCTCGCTTCTCCCATTGGGATAAGTAGGAGCAAGCCGATGATTGCCAGGGCAATCCACAGGAAATCGACCGCGCGCCGAGAGGCATAGATAGCCACGGCAAGCGGGCCGGTGAACTCCAGGGCAACCGCGATCCCCAGAGGTACGCTGCGCAAGGACATATAGAAGAGGAAGTTCATGCCGCCCAGGGCCATCCCATAAACGATGACGGTGCGCAGGGATTTGGCCGTCAACTTAGCACGCCATGGACGTAATAGAAGCAGCATGATCACGCTGGCAAAAATCAGGCGCAGTGCCGTGGTGCCTTGTGCGCCGACGATAGGAAACATGCTCTTGGCCAGCGAGGCGCCGGACTGGATGGAGGCCATGGCAATCAGCAGCAAGCCGACTGGGAACAATGTCGAGGCCAGGCTGCGGGGGGAGGTGGTCATTTGGGAGTGTTCGTCCGAAGTCATATTAAGAGATGCGTGGGCGCTATGATGCTTAACTGTTCGAGGTTGAGCAATATATTGCTCAATTATCCTTGGTAAGGGCTTATAACGGACGAATCTTGAGGTTTTCAGCTTCTTTGATAGAAAAACCAAATCAAGGGTTGACGGCAGATTTTATACGTCTATAATTCGCCCCACTTCCGGCGCAGTCGAAACGTAAAACT
>NZ_AOHM01000053.1:0-37149 GCF_000510895.2 Pseudomonas sp. FH1 | reverse complement strand
CCGGTCACGTATTAGCGAAACGCTCGGTCACGTTCACCGAAATCCGCAGCTTCACTCTTGGATCGACGGATTCGTAATGCCTGAGAATAGACAGGGAATCGTCAGTAGAACCATCATTGATGACAATCAGCTCAAAATCATTGAGTGTTTGTTGGAGGATCGAGTCAATTGCGGCGGCCAGGAAGGGCGCACCGTTATAAACGGGGAGAATCACTGAGATCAGTGGCTCTTTATTCGCATTTTCAATAGTCATTTTTCTTCTTCCAAAGCCAATCACGGGCGTTTATCAACCCTGCTTCAAAACCTATCTTGGGTTCCCAGCCTGTATCGGTCTTGAGTTTCTCTGAATTAAGCACGTTGGCATTTACATCAAAGCCTCGCTCAGGCAAGTGCTCAACGTGAACGTCACACTTGATTTCGTTCATCAATGGTTTGATGGCGTTGATCACATCCATGTTGCTGAATCCGACTCCCGACCCCAAGTTATAAATCTCAGATAACTTGCCATTTTCCAGTGCGTGAAATATTCCAGACGCTACGTCGCTAACGTATAAGTAGTCTCTTATCGTCCCCGCAGCGCCAAAGATTTTGACGGATGAGCCTTTTATAGATGAGGCGATCGCGGTAGCTATAAAACCTTGGCCGATGAAAGGCCTTTGGCCGACGCCGTAGGCATTTGCAGGACGCACACAGGTAAATTGAAGGTTATGAGTATGTGCGTAGAGATAGGCATAACTTTCTAGCGTTAGCTTGGTAACACCGTAGGGAGAAATGGGCTTTGTAGGGTGCTGTTCATCTATAGGTAGGGAGAGCGCTTCTCCGTACACAGTGCCTCCGGATGAAACAAGCACCAGCTTCAGGTTGCGACGGGAAACTTCATCAAATAATTGCACTGTCGCCGGAAGGTTTTGTTCCAGGTCGGCTAGCGGATTCTGAAATGAAGTATTCGGAACAGTCGCATAAGCGAGATGAATAACTTCTTGATGAGTATCCAATACGCTGCAGATTAATGACTTCTGCGCAAAGTCACCTGCTATGTAGGTAACCCCCGAAGGGACCTTGTAGCGTGGTTGGCTGCTTCGGCCGAGAACGGTTACTCGTCTTCCCGAGGCCAAAAGCTGCTCGACCAGAAAGTGACCGATATATCCACCGCCGCCGATGACAAGGGTAGACAGCCCGGGCGTAAATTTACTGATCATAGCCTGACCCAACTAGCAGGAATTAAGTCTTTTGAGTTCATGTCCGTATTGAACCATTTCTTGGGCGCAATCACATTTTTCGCGTCATTCGCGTTCAACCACGCGCCCCACCAGCTGAAGGAGCTGTTTGCAATAATATTGTGCTTGCAGAGGCTCATAAGTCGCATGTCATTGTAACTTTGATCGCCTTGATTATTGTCTATATAAATATGCGGGTATTCTAGCTTAAGATTTTCTTTGACCCAGTTGATATCATCAGAAAATATAAAAAAAGTTGGTGACTCGAGTTGCTTTGTCAGATATTCAATCGCGGACTTGTAGTAGTCAAGCGAGCAGGACGCATAAGCGGAGTTGTTGACATAATCCCCCCTTCTTACGTGAAGACTAATAGACTCTGAATTCCCGATCATATCAGCCAGCTCTACATTTTCAGCACTCAAGGGTGTTGAAAAGCGGAAATCTGCACGGATGATGTCTTCAGCGGAAATGAAGTAACGCTCGCTTTGCCAATATCCGCTGAGGTAGGTGTCCGCTGAAAGGCGTTCGAACCCTTGCCAGTGCTCAAAGGAGGGTTCAATCGCAAGTGCTTTATTGCGTAGCCAGGAGAGGACAGGCCTGTGCAAATAACTTTTGACCGAGTTAAGTGATTGCCAGCCCAGCATTTTTTGCACGTCTGCTTTTTGGGCTATATTAAAATCGCCGCTGAAAATTCTATCTAGCTCAAAACCCTGATGAAGGGTATATGAGTCAAAAGACGAAGTATCGAGCAGCAAGAATGTATTGTGCTTAGCGGCCAGTGCTTTGGCTGCAGCGTATTGAAACATTTGATTGCCAAGGCCACCAATCAAGTGTGCAATAACCATATTAAATTTTCCTTAATTGCACACTAAGTAATCTAGTAGTGGCTGGATTTTTCCAAAGCATGGTCATCAGTATTGCGAATAATATCAAAGATATGGCAGCACTGTATATAAAAGCCATGATCAGGCTGTTCGTTGCTGGTGCGTAAGTCGCTAAAGCACTCAGCGATATCATTATAATGAACGCTAAAATGATGCGGGGTTTATCGATCGTGAATTGTACTAATTGGTGCATGGTCCACGTCATGACAATAAGCATCGTCAAAGCCCCGATGACTAACGCGATGCCGGCCCAGACTATATCGATCTGTTGCATGCCGGTAAATATAATGATTACAATAATTACACTTGAGCCGGCAGCATACGGACCGGCTAGAGAGATCGTTCTTCGCCTGACATGAGCGGCATTGCTTAGTACATTTCCAAGTGCCCTGCATAATTCAATAACTGCACCCAAGGCCACAAACTTCCAAGCGTATGCATATTCTGCTGAGACTAGTAATGTTACCACGTAAGGTGCGGTGATGATTGTCAGCCCTGCCAGAAGTACGTAAATTGGACCCAAGGTGTTCAAAAGATCGGATACGGCTAATTCAATCTCGGCACTGCTAGAGCGCTCAGAGACCCTTCTAAAGAAAAAAGGGTATAAAAACTGTATCGCGAGTGACTCCGCCAGTGCCCATATTTGTCCTGATATTTGTAAGCCAATTGCAAGATACCCTAATTTTTCCAGGCCCCAAAAGTGTTCAATTGCGATGCGATATCCTGATACCTGAATCCACATTAATCCCGCAGCTAGGGATAACGGTAGGCAGTACGTTAAAATTTCTTTTTTTGTTAGTAATGACGGAGTTAGATTTATTTCTTCTTTGGCGCTCGCAGTCTTACGCATCAATTGGAATCGTGCACCTATCGCGCCGACCATTAAGCCTAATGCCTGACCTATGAACCAGGATCTGGCTGATGGCCATATAGTTACAAGTAAAATTGATGATAACAGGCTTGTTGATGAAGACACGATTGACCAAAATACTGACTGGTTCCGAAAACCGAGCATGTTCAACATGGGAACTAAAGTGGCATTCCAAGTCGCGGCCATCACCATCGCAAAGATTGCAAACATGGTCATCAGTGCATCATGCGGCGCCTGTGAATTCACTGCCACCAATGACACGGCAGAGCCAATGCAGGCGGAGATCATTACGAACAGCCGAAATGATCTAAGTCTGGGAATTAGAGTTTTATCATCCCACCAAGCATGAGTATGTAAATTTATGTGTTGGCCCACGGGGTTTATTAAAAATAGCCCACATAACATTTGTACCGTAATCAAAATGGCGAGTGCACCATATTGTTCTGGGGGTAGATATGTTGTCACTGCCTTAATTGAAATTAGAGCAATCACGGTTGATACAAGACGCCCCGTGCTTATGATGATTAGCTCGTTTTTAAATCCCAAGATCTTCGACTATTGTGTTGACAATAGTTTCCGTAAAAAAATGTGTGCCGAAAGGAATGGCGGCTGTGCTGCGGAGGAATGATGAAATTCGTTCCTGATATTTTACAAACTCTTCATTTGTCATGCTTTTGAGATGGTTGTAAAGCTCAGGCATGTCTTTGAATTTTCTGCGATCTATAAAGCAATCTTCTGGAATGTAATCTGATACGTTATCGGCTCCCCAATACACGGGAATGCATCCTGCGAAAAAGCAGTCGAATATTTTTTCAGTAATGTATCCAGGTAAATCTCTAACATTTTCGTAACAAATGGAAAACCTAGTATTTTTAAGCGTCTCGTATTTGGTGTTTACCCGCCCGCAGTAGCTAGGGAAATGATCTACCGGGATAATCTTGGAAATGGTATTCCAAGCTCTGCGCTCTATGGCGCCTATAATTCCAGTTTTCGCCGCAGGAATATTCCATCCGGAACCATAGAGATTAAAGTCCGCGGGTGCATTTTTTTCAAACCAACGAATAGCTTTCACGCGTTCTTTATAGAGATCGCGGGGGTCTGAAACTGTTAATGCCCTATTACTTGATATCAGGCAACAAAAAATCGGCCTTTCCGAAAAACCATCAGGGGGCGTAGTTTTGATGCGGTTTGGAAAATTTATTTTTATGTATTTTTTATCATCGACTAAGCTATCGTTCCATGTAAATACTTTATGGTACTTATTAAGGTTTTCAGTCACTCCATTTTCTATTCTGATCTGAGGAGTTTCTAGCATTAATAAATAACGACTAGCTGATGTGTACGAAGGGTGTACATCAAAGTCTAACCCGAATGTTATTTTTGATGTCTCTGACAAATCAAGAGTGTTTAGTTCGATTCCGTGTTCGCGGAATTTATTTCTTAGATGATAAAACGGGTAGAAACTGTCGTCACGATTTGACTCGTGACTCAAGTCAAAAACGGAATTATTCGTTAGCCCTTTACCTGCTAATGTGGAGTATATAAGTCCCATTAAACTGTCGTGCCTTTCAATTTCCAGTTCTCCCAAACAAATTCATAGTTCCACGTTTCCTGATGGGTCAGTTTGAACTGGTCACGGAGACGATCTCTCTTTTCCTTCGCGTGTTCAATGAAATCGTGAAACTGAATTTGCAGGTTCGTAATTTTGTAGATGTACTGTGCGTCTATAAGTGCGGGTAATACTTCGAACTCTCCGCCTTCTATATTGATTTTCATTAGGTCGATTTTATCAATGCCTAACTCTTCAATGCATGATATTACTGAGCGGACTTCAACTCGCTCAGTCTTGCCACTTATGTGTGGTGACTGAAAGCTTGACGCGTTTTCGGCCAAGCCTATATTTAACCACCCATCCTGAGATGAAAGTCCAAAATTGAAGCAATGTATTTTTTCGTTTCCTTTGAAACGATCAGCGCAGTGTTGAAAAAATTCAGATACTGGCTCAAAGATGTAGACGGAGCAGCCATACTTTTTATGTATTTCAGCTGCGAAGTCTCCACGGTATCCGCCTAAATCAAAGACGATACTTTCTGGGGTTAAGGGGTAATCTAGACGTAGCGTCATATCACCCCTATCTTTGAACCATCGTTCAATTTCAATTAAAAAATTGTCTTTTTTGACGTGAAGTTTGTAGAGATATCGCAATTTATTTTGTATTTTTTTTGTAAAATTCACGATTCTCACCGATTATTTTATAGTTGATAACGATTCAAATGCTTCTGGGATTTCAAAATGGTGATTTCCAACGAATAAGCCGTGGGTATCAATATGTTCGGCGTTTTTCAGAACACCATGCACTTCAGAGTCAAAGTACTTAACAACCTCATTCTTAGCAAAGTTGCCAGCAACGATCGGTCTGCACTCAAAACCCAGACCGGTTAATGTTTCCACAAGACCCTTACGCGTCAGCTGGCTACCTGGACGGATGACAAGGCTGAAACCAAACCAGCTCGACTCGCCAATTTCCTGCTGAATAATAATGTCTGGATGGTTAGACATTGCGCGTTGAAGAAGCACACCGTTTTTACGGCGCTCCTCAATTAGTGCAGGCAAGCGTTTTACTTGCTCAACGCCTAACGCACCTTCCAATTCCAATGGGCGGACGTTGTACCCTGGCAAGACAAAGCGAAACGACTCTTCAAACGGGTCATCACTTTTATCACTGCAGACCAGGTTCTGCTTCGGCAGGTTACGAGTCCAGCCGTGCGCTCGAAGGGAGAGAAGAATTTGGTACAGTTCTTCATCATCCGTTACGATCAGGCCACCTTCCATCGTGGAGATGTGATGGCTGAAGAACGAACTGAAGCTGCCCATGACGCCAAAGGTACCGGCTTGTTTGCCGTTATACGTCGCACCCATGGACTCGCAGTTATCTTCGATCAAAACGATCTCACGGCCGCCGATAATCTCCTCGATACGTCCGAAATCATTCGGATTGCCGAGCAGGTTGACTGCCATGATGGCACGGGTGTTGTCCGTTACAGCCAGCTCAAGTTGCTCAAGATCATAATTGAGGGTGTGCAGATCAATGTCTACAAACTTGATCTTAAGGCCGTATTGGTACAGGGGGTAATATGTAGTACTCCACGATACCGCCGGTACGATGATTTCATCGCCTCGCTTCAACTTCAGGGATGAATTCTGAGTATAGAACAGTGCCGCGACGATCAGCAGGTTGGCCGAAGATCCGGAGTTCACCATGACACAATGCTTGCTGCCTACGAATTCCGCGAAGTCACGCTCGAATGCCTTGACCTGTTCGCCCATGGTGAACATGCCTGTGGCGATTACGCGCTGCATCGCTTCGAGCTCTTCCTTCTCCCAGGAGGAGGTCGCCAGCGGAAACTTGATACTCATTGTTGATGCTCCAGATAATAGCTATAAGTCTTTTCAATGCCTTCCTGCAGACTGTGGCGGGGCTTCCATCCCCACGACGTCTGGCGCTCGATGCTCACGAGTTTGCGGGCCATCCCTACAGGTTTGGTAAGGTCGTGTTCAAATGCACCTTCATAGCCCATCACTACGGCCGCTGCACGGTAATAATCATTGATTGAATGATCGTCGCCCAAACCAATGTTCATATAATCCGGCAGTGAGTCGAAATGGTTGATGGCATGCATGAGCGCATCTGCTAAATCACCGCCATACATAAACTCGCGCCGCGCCTCGCCGTCCCCCCATATTTCCACAGAACGATCGCCATTATTTTTGGCCGTGTGAAGCTTGTGAATAATGGCGGGAAGCAAGTGCGAGTGCGCCGGGTCGAATTTGTCAAAACGCCCGAATATGTTGCAGGGGATAAGCGTTTTATATTGAAGTTGCTTGTTTTCGCGGGAGATGTAGTCGCATAACCGCGCCGTCACGATTTTGGCCAGCGCGTAGCCTTCATTCGTCGGCTCCAACTCACCCGTGAGGACCATGTCTTCACTCAACGAGCCCGTATGACTGCGAGGGTACATGCAGGAGCTGCCGAGATTGATCAGACGAGGAACGCCTACGGCTTGGGCTGCGCTGACGACGTTGCGACCCATGTCAAGATTGTCTCGCAAGAAGTCAACCGGCTCTCTGATATTCGCCTGGATCCCCCCGACCTTGCCAGCCGCATGAATGACGAAGTCGGGCTCGTACCGCTCAAAATAAGCCAGAACCGCGCGATAGTCGCGCAGGTCCAGTTCCTTGCTACGCGGAGCCAGTACTTCAAAGTCGCCAATACCGGGATGCTCGAGCAGGTTGCGCCCGACCATTCCCCCGCCGCCAGTCAACAGTATTCGTTTCGTGCTCATTGGATGGTTAGTCAACTTGATTATTCGTTATAGCTGAACGTCGTGTAGCCGTGCTGATTGACAAGCTCATCACGCTCGGCGCTTTTAAGGTCTTCGCGCACCATCTCACTGACGAGTTCGTCGAAGGTGATTTTAGGTGTCCAACCCAGCTTGGTCTTCGCTTTGCTTGCATCGCCCAGCAAGGTTTCGACCTCGGTAGGTCGGAAGTATCTTGGATCAACGGCGACGATGCATTTGCCCTCGTCGTTATAACCTTTTTCTTCGACGCCTTCGCCCTGCCAGGTAATTTTGATGCCCAGCTCTTTGGCTGCTGCATTGACGAAGTCGCGAACGCTGTACTGAACACCTGTCGCAATCACGAAGTCTTCAGGCGTCTCTTGTTGCAGCATCAGCCACTGCATCTCTACGTAGTCTTTGGCATGACCCCAGTCACGCAGAGAATCCATGTTGCCCAAGTACAGGCAGTCCTGCAGACCGAGCTTGATTCGGGCCAGAGCGCGCGTGATTTTGCGCGTCACAAACGTCTCGCCTCGGATTGGGCTCTCATGGTTGAAGAGGATGCCGTTGCACGCATAAATACCGTAGGCCTCACGGTAGTTGACCGTGATCCAGTAGGCGTACAGCTTTGCCACCGCATACGGGCTACGCGGGTAGAAAGGTGTGGTCTCTTTCTGTGGTGTTTCCTGCACGAGGCCATACAGCTCAGACGTTGAGGCTTGATAAAAGCGAGTCTTTTTTTCCAGGCCAAGGATTCGGATGGCTTCAAGAATACGCAGTGAACCCAGAGCGTCGGAGTTTGCAGTGTACTCAGGCTCTTCAAACGAAACGGCAACATGACTTTGAGCTGCAAGGTTGTAAATTTCGTCCGGCTGCACTTTTTGAATAATGCGCGTCAGGCTGGAGGAGTCGGTCATGTCACCGTGATGCAAGAAGAACGGCAGTCCCTTGTCGTGCACATCGTGGAACAAATGATCAATACGAGCAGTGTTGAACAAAGAGCTACGACGCTTGATGCCGTGCACTTCGTAACCCTTGCTCAACAACAGTTCTGCAAGGTAGGCGCCATCCTGTCCAGTCACGCCAGTGATGAGTGCTTTCTTAATCATTTGCTCTTCCATAATTATCTTCAAATCTTACGATATCGTTTTCGCCCAAATAACTACCTGATTGAACTTCGATTATTTCAAGCTCAACCATTCCAGGGTTCTTCAGGCGATGGATTTCCCCAATGGGGATGTAGGTAGACTGGTTTTCCGTCAACAGGAAGGTTTCGGTACCCCGTGTCACTTCCGCCGTGCCCTTGACGACTATCCAGTGTTCTGCGCGATGGTGATGCTTTTGCAGCGAGAGCGAGGCACCTGGCTTCACACCGATTCTTTTGACCTGAAAACGATCTCCTGTGTCGATACTGTCATACCAACCCCACGGCCTTGAAACCTTCCGATGTGTAATCGCTTGGCTACAGTTTTCTTTCTCGAGCTGGAGAACAACGTTTTTCACCTGCTCGACGTGATCTCTGTGAGTAATCAGCACTGCATCGGGGGTATCGATGATCAACAGGTTTTCGGTGCCTAGCGCTACGACTGGGCGGTGTGGTGCGTGAATGAACGTATTCCGCGACTGACTGATGCGGCCTTGGCCCTGAACTCTATTACCGAATTCGTCAGCTTCAGTCATTTCAGCCAGTGCGTTCCAGCTACCCACGTCGCTCCACTGCCCGCTGAACGGTGCCACCACCACGTGATCATGATGCTCCATTACCGCGTAATCGATACTTTCGGAACGGCAGTCGGAAAAGCTTTGCGCTTCTGGACGAATGAACGATGTTCCACCTGCAAGCAGCTCTGAAGCCGCTTCATCGAATGATCTTCGGCAGACTTCCAGAATATCGGGAGCATGCTTGGCCATTGCGTCAATCAGGACGGAGGCTTTACATAGGAATATGCCTGCATTCCACAGTACGTTTCCGCGCAGGAGCAAGTCCTGCGCCGTGCTCGAATTTGGTTTCTCGATAAAACGCTCAACTCGGCTACACCCGTCTTCCTGAACGCTGCCTTGCTGGATATACCCGTAGGCGGTCGAAGGAAAACTCGGCAGAACGCCATAGGTAACGATTGCCCCGGCTTCAGCGTGGGTAATACCAAGTGACACTGTTTTTGCGAATGCCGCCGAGTCAGGAATGTGGTGATCTGCAGGGCAGAACAACAGGAGATCACGACCTTCCTTCACGCTGCTCAGTGCTGCCAGCGTCATTGCTGCCGCTGTATTGCGAGCTGAGGGCTCCAGAATAACGGCTCCCCTCAACGGCATTGAGTGAAGACTTTCAGAGACTAAAAACCGGTGATCCTCTGAGGCTACCAACAGAACGTGATCCGCCAAGAGGGATACTCGTTCCAGTGTCAGTTGCAGCAGGCTCTTCTCTCCAACCAGGGGCACGAATTGTTTTGGAAAACTTTTTCGTGACAACGGCCACAGGCGAGATCCAGAGCCGCCACAGAGAATTACCGGGGTGATTGAGTTGAATGTCATCAGTGGTCTACTTGAACAAAAAGCCTAAAAAGCCAATGAATGGCATTACCTACTTGAATTCCGAAGTAGGTGAAACAACGATGAATATATGCAATAGCGTTGAAATGACTGATCGCTTCGTGATAGCCGTTAGCCTTCGTGCCGCAAGCGCTTTCCAGCTTCATTCGAGTCAAAAATCCTTTTAACTGGTCGGTTTTGAGGTCCGTTACGCGCGGTTTGCCAATATATTGACTGCTTTCCCACTGCTATCAGGCACGCTAACCCAATAGTTTACCTTACCCTTGGCATCCTTCAAATTTTACCTCATGCCAAGACGCCTAAGTCATTTTTTTAACGTCTTTCATATCCTCCACCTTTACCCACGGATCATGGCTACTGGGAGTGCAGCCTCTTCGGTTGGGCCACATCACCTCCAGGCGTCACATACTTTGTAACCCCATCATTTTTGACATGCCTTCATAGTCACCTAAGTTAGAAAAGCAGCTTCGGAAAGCTGCTTTTCTCTTCCCAATGTCATGGAGCGTCAAATGCAAAACACCTACCTCACCTCCCTCATCTTCGCCTTCCTCACCACTCTCTCCGTCACCACCACCGCAGCCCCGTCGGTCAAGTCCGAAGCCCCAGCCCCCATTACCGCGCAGATGGCCAAGACCGAGCAGTCCGGCAGGGTCAACCTCAACGCGGCTGACGCCGAAACGTTGCGTCGCGACATGTTTGGAATTGGTGCGGCCAAGGCGAAGGCTATCGTGGCTTATCGCGATAGCAATGGTCCGTTCAAGTCGGTGGATGAGTTGTTGGAAGTGAAGGGTATCGGCAAGGCGTTGCTGGAGAAGAATCGCGACCGGGTGGTGATCAACTAAGGCGGTGGAGGAGGCCGGTCATTGACCGGCCTTTTGGTCTTCGGGGATTTGTGCTTTCAAGCTGTCGCGCACGGTGTCCATGATTTTTGTCGCCAGGAGCGGGTCCTTGACACTGCGGGCCAGCACCAGGGCGCCGACGAGTGTCGACATCATCACCAGGCTTTGGGCGTCGCCCCGGCCATCGTTCAATGCCGTTTCAATCTGCTTGAGTCGTGCGCCGAGTACTGCATCGGTCGATGCGCTGTGTTGGCCCCTCAGTCCGAGTTCGGAGGACATGGTGGGCAGCGGGCAGCCTTGGTCGGGGGAGGTCAGGTGCCATTCGGAGAGGTAGCTGTCGATAAACGCTTCCAGCGGCCGTTCCTGGCTGAAGAGCATTTCGCAGTGGGCATCCAATTCTGCAGCGGCGGCCTGCAGGGCTTCTTCCACCAGTTGGTCCTTGGAGTTGAAGTGCGCGTAGAACCCACCGTGGGTGAGGTTGAGTGCCTTCATCAGGGGCTGCAGGCCGGTTGCGCCTATACCGTCGCGGCGAAAACGCGCGGACGCCTCCTTGATGATGCGCTGGTGAGTCTGGGCTTTATGGTCTTGTGAATAGCGCATGGGACGGCCTCGAGGACAGGCTGGCATTCTAACCGGCTTGTATCCTTTTACACGCATTCCTTGGGCGATAGGCGCGTTGGCATGAAACGTGATTACCTCAGCGCTATAGATTGTTCAACAATCATGAGGTGGTGATGACGCTCACATTGTCTTTGGCCGATCAGATAGCCCTGGAACTGCGTGCCGATATCATCGGTGGGCGGCTGTTGCCGGGCATGGCGCTGGTCGAGGTTGAGCTGGTCAAAGCTTATAACGCTTCGCGCAACACCATTCGCGAAGCACTGCACCGTTTGGGGCAGGAAGGGCTGACTCGGTATGTGCGTAACAAAGGCGTGATGGTTCGGCGCTTGGATGCGCATGAAGTACGCGATTTGTTTGTAGTCCGTCGCACCCTCGAGTTGCAGGCCATTGCCCAGGCAGGGCCTCTCACCGAAGCGCAATCCGAGCTTATGCAAAATGCCATCGACGCGACGACCCTGGCTCGCGAGCGCGAAGACTGGCGGGCGGTGGCGACCCACAGCCTGGTGTTTCACCAGCACATTGTCGGGCTGATGCGCAGCCCCTTATTCGACGAGTTCTTCGCCCAGGTCATCGCTCAGTTGCGCCTGGTGTTTTGCGCTGCGCCCGATGAACAACGTTTCCAGTCACCGTGGTTGGAGCGTGACCGTGAAATCTACTCGTTATTGGTCGAGGGCAATAAATCGGCGGCTGGGGAGGCGATGAGCCTGTACCTGGATGATTCTGAACAGTTGTCGTTGGCCCTTTTCAATCACCCCTGATCGAGGACTCCCCTCATGTACAAAGACTATCCGGCCGCTTATCAGGTCAGCAAAGGTTCGGCGTTGCAGGTCGACACGGCGTTCTACGCGCGTATTCGCGATGGGAAGCAACAACGTCATTTGGTCGAGCAGTTCGAGGTGCCGATTCGTACAGGGAGGGCCTGGAAGGTGCCTGCGGGGCATGTGTTCCGTGTCACCACGCCGGTGGGCCCGCAGGTGGGTGACTTCAATATCTGGAACGCCAACGACCCTCGCGAGCGCCTGTGGGCGGCGCGTACTCGCCAGTTGCAGGGCGCCCATGTGAGCACCCATGACCGTCTGTGGTCGAACCTGCCTTTTCTGCGGCCGCTGGTGACCATCACCGATGACAGCCTGGCGGGCTACGGCATCGATGAGCACGGTGGGCGCCTGCATGATTTGTTGGGGACGCGTTGCGATCCGTATGTGAATCGCATGCTGACCGGCGAGGACTTCCATCATCACTGCCATTCCAACCTTACCCGTGCGGTTTTGCCCTACGGGCTGACGGAATTCGACGTACATGACGTGCTGAATATTTTCCAGTGCACGGGGCTGAATCATGACGATATGTATTTTATGAAGGCGTGCCCGGCGCAGAAGGGGGATTACCTGGAGTTCTTTGCGGAGATTGATGTGTTGTGTGCACTGTCGACGTGCCCGGGCGGGGATTTGTCTCTGCCGATGTGGGGGCCGGAGGCGCAGGATCCGCTGACGGTGTGTCGCCCGTTGGGGGTGGAGGTCTACAGGTTGGACGAGGCGTTACTGGAGGGTTGGCGTCAGCCGGAGCGTGCTGCCTACAAGGGTCAGCATGGGTTGCAGATTGCCAAGGCGGATTGGGAGTAGGCCGGCGGAGGGCGCCGTTGCGTAGCCATGCGCGGGGCAAGCCCGCTCACTACAGCAGCGGGGGAGTCTGGGCAGCAGGGAGAAGGCCGTCTCATTGGAGGGACAGCCTTTTCTCCGAGGTCAGCGATCCTGCGCATCCTTGGCGTCCGCCTGGGCGTTGCGTTCGGCGACGCGCTTGCGTTGTTCGTCGGTGAGTTCCACCTTGTTGGCGCTGTCGCGCAGCATCATCAGCCCACCGACGATCGAACCGATCGCCACCACCATAATCAACCACGCATACCACGGCATAAGGCTCTCCTTGAGGCAGATTGCCGTGGGAGAATTTTCCCACGGGAATAACTGCTTTGAGTGACGGGCTTTCTTACTAGTTCAGTGTAGGCCCGTTCTGCCTCTCAGTAGATCAGAGCCCGGTCAGCATCGCATCCGCCGGTGCGTTGGCACGGTCATGTGCCGTCATCTGGAAGTACGCGAACCCGACCGCCATGAAGCCGAGGAAGATCAGCCCGATCAAGGCGTTGAACCAGGCCATGGCGACCAGGCACACGATGGCCAGCACCAACGCAATGCCTGGCACGATCGGATAACCCGGTGCGCGGAAAGTGCGCTCCAGCAAGGGTTCGGTCTTACGCAGTTTAAACAGGCTGAGCATGCTCATGATGTACATCACGATGGCGCCGAACACCGCCATGGTGATCATCGCGGCGGTCAATGTCATGCCACCCAGGTTGATCAAACCGTCGCTGTAGATGGCGGCAATCCCCACCACGCCGCCGGCGATGATTGCCCGGTGGGGTGTCTGAAAACGCGACAGTTTGGCGAGGAAGGGTGGAAGGTAACCGGCGCGGGCCAGGGCGAAAAACTGTCGGGAGTAGCCCAGGATAATGCCGTGGAAGCTCGCCACCAGGCCAAACAGGCCGATCCACACCAGCATGTGCAGCCAGCCGGAGTTGTCACCGACTACGATTTTCATGGCTTGAGGCAGCGGGTCGTTGATGTTGGAGAGAGTGCGCCAGTCGCCCACGCCGCCGGCGAAGAACATCACGCCCATGGCCAGGATCACCAGGGTCAGGATGCCGCTGATGTAGGCTTTTGGAATGGTGCGCTTGGGATCCTTCGCTTCTTCGGCCGCCATGGCCGCGCCTTCAATCGCCAGGAAAAACCAGATGGCGAAGGGGATGGCGGCAAAGATGCCGGCAATTGCCGGGGCGCCAAACGTGTCGGAACCGGCCCATCCATTCAGTGCGAAATTGCTGAAGCTGAAAGCCGGAGCAACGACGCCCATAAACACCAGCAATTCCGCCACGGCGAGCACGCATACCACCAGCTCGAACGTGGCGGCGAGTTTCACCCCCAGGATGTTCAGGCCCATGAACACGATGTAGGCACCGACGGCCGCGTGTTTGGGGTCCAGTGCGGGGAATTGCACATTCAGATAGGCGCCAATGGCCAAGGCAATGGCCGGTGGTGCGAAGACGAATTCGATCAAGGTCGCGAGCCCTGCGATCAAGCCGCCTTTCTCCCCGAAGGCCCTGCGGCTGTAGGCAAATGGCCCGCCCGCATGAGGGATTGCGGTAGTCAGTTCGGTGAAACTGAAGATAAAGCAGGTGTACATCGCGGCGACCATCAACGAGGTCACCAGGAAACCCAAGGTCCCGGCGACGCCCCAGCCGTAGCTCCAGCCGAAGTATTCACCGGAAATCACCAGGCCGACCGCGATGCCCCATAAGTGCAGGGTGCCCAAGGTGGGTTTGAGTTGTGTGTTCATTGCGTTGCTCCCTGAACCGGTTGGAATGATTCAAGGTGTTGCAGCGGCCATGCCAGGGTGGAAATCGTTGTCGTAAAGCCGTGCAACTGTCGTCGGTGCGACGGTTTGGCGTTTGAAAATGTTCGGTATCGCACCAGATAAGTGCTGGAGTGGCTGTGCGGGCCTCATCGGGGGCAAGCCCCCTCCCACATTTCGACCGGTGTACGCAGGCCAAGTGTGGGAGGGGGCTTGCCCCCGATGAGGCCCTCCCAATCACCACCAATCCCTCTGTAACCTGCGCATAAGCGCACTCTTTACGCCATCTTTACGCCCCACCCACGGGCTCGCTCTCGTCCCTTTACACCACTCCTGCCGACAATTGCCCCACACGCGGCACTCGCCGCTAAACGGAGAGACTTCCATGAGTGTTCTGGACGGGGTGTCACTGCTACTGGCCGTGGCGCTGTTCATTTATCTGCTGGTTGCGCTGTTACGCGCGGATCGGAACTAGGAGCGGGCCATGCACAGTTATGACTATTGGCTGATCATTGCCTTCTTTGCCGTGGTGCTGGTGCCGGCGCCGTTCCTGGGGCGGTTCTATTACAAGGTGATGGAAGGGCAGCGCACCTGGCTCAGCCCGGTGCTGGGGCCTGTGGAGAAGGCCTGTTATCGCCTGTCGGGCGTGGATGAATCGCAGGAACAGAGCTGGCAGAAATACATGCTGGCATTGCTCGCTTTCAACCTCGCAGGCTTCGTGTTGCTGTTTGCGATCCTGCTGTTTCAGGATGTTCTCCCACTCAACCCGCAGCAATTGCCGGGTCAGGAATGGACCCTGGCCTTCAATACCGCAGTCAGTTTCATGACCAACACCAACTGGCAGTCCTACAGCGGTGAGGCGTCCCTGAGCTACCTCAGCCAGATGGCCGGCCTGACCGTGCAGAATTTCGTCAGTGCCGCCACCGGTTTGGCCGTCCTCGTCGCTTTATGTCGTGGGATCGGTCGCAAATCCGCCCAGACATTGGGTAATTTCTGGGTCGACATGACCCGCGCCACCCTTTATGGGCTGTTGCCGTTGTGCCTGGTGCTCGCACTGTTCCTGGTCTGGCAGGGCGTGCCGCAAACCTTCGCCCATTACATTGATGCCGTGACGCTGCAAGGCGTGGATCAAGTGATCCCCCTCGGTCCGGCAGCCAGCCAGATTGCGATCAAGCAACTGGGTACCAATGGCGGTGGGTTCTTCGGGGTCAACTCGGCCCATCCATTTGAAGACCCGACGGCGTGGGCCAACCTGTTCGAAGTGGCGGCGATCATCCTGATCCCGGTGGCGCTGGTGTTTACCTTCGGCCACTACGTGAAGGACCTGCGTCAGAGCCGCGCGATCCTCGGCTGCATGTTGGCGCTGTTCCTGATCGGCGGCGCGACCTCGTTGTGGTCCGAATACCAACCCAACCCAACCCTCAACCACCCGGCCGTGGAGCAAACCGCGCCGCTGGAAGGCAAGGAAGCGCGCTTCGGTACCACCGGCACCGTGCTCTGGTCGGTGACCACCACGGCGGCGTCCAACGGTTCGGTCAACGGCATGCAAGACAGCCTCAGTCCCCTCAGCGGGATGGTGGCGATGGTCAACATGATGGTCGGCGAAGTGATCTTCGGCGGCGTCGGCGCCGGCATGTACGGCATGTTGCTCAACGTGTTGATCGCCGTGTTCCTTGCCGGCCTGATGATCGGTCGCACGCCGGAATACCTGGGCAAGAAACTCCAGGCCAAGGAAGTGCAACTGCTCGTCGTGACCTTGCTGGTCATGCCGGTGGGCGTGCTGGTGCTGGGTGCCATCGCCGCGAGCCTGCCTGGCCCGGCCGCTGCCATCAGCAACCCTGGCCCCCACGGTTTCAGCCAGTTGCTCTACGCCTACACCTCGGCCAGCGCCAACAATGGCTCGGCGTTTGGCGGCTTTGGTGCCAACACGCCGTTTCACAACCTGATGCTCGGCCTGGGCATGTTGATCGGGCGCTTCGGCTACATCCTGCCGGTCCTTGCCTTGGCCGGCAGCCTGGCCATGAAGAAGGCCGCACCGCTCGGCCAGAACAGCTTCCCGACTCACGGCCCGTTGTTCGTGACCTTGCTGACCGTGACCATCTTGCTGGTGGGCGGCCTGACGTTCTTGCCGACGCTGGCGCTGGGCCCCATTGCTGAACACCTGAGCATGGGCTTCTAAGGGGGATATGAGAATGAACATGCCTGCAAAAAATGCTGCTCCGGTGAAAGCCCAGGAGCCTGCCAAGACCGCGATTTCCGCGCTGTGGCGCCCGGCGCTGGTCCAGGCGTTCGTCAAGCTGGACCCACGCCAGCTGCAACGCTCGCCGGTGATGCTGGTGGTCGAATTGACCGCGATCCTCACCACCGTGCTGTGCTTCGTGCCCGACACCCGCGTGCCGACGTTCGTCGCGGTGCAAATCGCCGTGTGGCTCTGGTTCACCGTGCTGTTCGCCAACTTCGCCGAAGCCTTGGCCGAGGGCCGTGGCAAGGCGCGCGCCGACAGCCTCAAGGCCGGCAGCGAAGGCCTCAGCGCGCGCCGCAGGGAAACCGATGGCGGCTTCAAGGTGGTGCCCGCGGCCAGCCTGCGCAAGGGCGATGTGGTACGCGTCGCTGCCGGGGAAATGATCCCAGGGGACGGTGAGGTCATCGAAGGTATTGCCGCGGTCAACGAAGCGGCGATCACCGGGGAGTCCGCGCCGGTCATCCGCGAGTCTGGCGGCGACCGTTCGGCAGTCACCGGCAATACCCGGCTGGTGTCGGACTGGCTGTTGATCCGCATCACCGCCAACCCTGGCGAATCGACGCTCGACCGCATGATCGCCCTGGTGGAGGGCGCCAAGCGCCAGAAGACCCCCAACGAAGTGGCGCTGGATATCCTGCTGATCGGTCTTACGCTGATTTTCCTGCTGGTGGTGGTGACGCTGCAGCCGTTCGCCCACTTCGCCAATGGCAGCTTGCCGCTGGTGTTCCTCGTCGCACTGCTGGTGACGCTGATTCCTACCACCATTGGCGGCTTGTTGTCGGCCATCGGCATCGCCGGCATGGACCGTCTGGTGCGTCTCAACGTGATCGCCAAATCCGGTCGCGCAGTGGAAGCAGCGGGCGACGTGCATGTGTTGCTGCTGGACAAGACCGGCACCATCACGTTCGGCAACCGTCGCTGTGCGGCGGTGGTCGCGGCGCCGGGCGTCAGTGGCAAGGCGCTGGCCGAAGGTGCGCTGCTGGCGTCCCTCGCAGATGACACGGCGGAGGGCAAGTCCATCGTCGACTACCTGCGCGCGTTGCTGCCCCAGGCCGAACCGTCCCTGGACGCATTGACGGCGGTGCCGTTCAGCGCGGAAACCCGCCTGTCCGGTGTCGACTACCAGGGCCGCGTGATCCGCAAGGGTGCGGTGGATTCGCTGCTGGCGTTCATCGGTCAGCAACGCAGCGACCTGGCCCCGGCGCTGGCGCGAGAAATCGACAAGATCGCGCAAAGTGGCGGCACGCCGTTGCTGGTGTGCGCCGACGGCAAATTGCTCGGAGCCATTCACCTCAAAGACGTGGTCAAGCCCGGCATCCGCGAACGTTTCGCCGAACTGCGCAAGCTGGGCATCCGTACCGTGATGGTCACCGGCGACAACCCGCTGACGGCCGCCGCGATTGCTGCCGAAGCGGGCGTGGACGATGTGCTGGCCGAAGCGACACCGGAGAAAAAACTCGCGCGCATTCGCCACGAACAGAATGACGGCCGCCTGGTGGCGATGTGCGGCGACGGCGCCAACGACGCCCCGGCGCTGGCCCAGGCGGACGTCGGCATGGCAATGAACGATGGCACTCAAGCCGCTCGCGAAGCCGCCAACATGGTCGACCTCGACAGCGACCCCACCAAGCTGCTGGACGTGGTGCAGATCGGCAAGGAGTTGTTGGTAACCCGCGGTGCGCTCACCACGTTCTCCATCGCCAACGACGTGGCCAAGTACTTCGCGATCCTGCCGGCGCTGTTCGCCTCGATCTACCCGCAATTGGGCGTGCTCAACGTGATGCAATTGCAGAGCCCGCAAAGCGCGATTCTGTCGGCCATCGTGTTCAACGCGTTGATCATTGTGGTGCTGATTCCCCTGGCACTGCGCGGGGTGCGCGTACAGGCGGCGAGTGCGGCGGCCTTGTTGCGGCGCAACCTGCTGATCTATGGGCTGGGCGGGATCCTGGTGCCGTTCGTAGGCATCAAGGCGATCGACCTGTTGCTGACCGCGTTGCACCTGGTGTGAATTCACAGAATCGAGGAGTTTGAAATGTCCACTATCATCCGCCCGGCCCTGAGCCTGTTGGTCCTCATGACCCTGATCACTGGCGTGGCCTACCCTCTGGTCGTCACCGGTGTCGCGCAAGTCGCCTTCCCCGACCAGGCCAACGGCAGCCTGGTGCGCGACGCCAGCGGCAAAGTGCGCGGCTCCAGCTTGATCGCCCAGGATTTCAGCGGGGACGGTTGGTTTCACCCGCGTCCCTCCGCCGGGGCGTTTGCGACGGTTTCCAGCAGTGCCAGCAACCTCGGGCCAAGCAACCCGGCCTTGGCGACTCGGGTCTTCGATGACGCGAACAAGCAACAGGTGCCTGGTCAGGGGCCGGTGCCGTTGGCTTCTCTGACTACCTCTGGCAGCGGTCTTGATCCACACTTGCCACCTGCGGCGATTGCCTATCAACTGGCCCGCGTGGCGGCGGCGCGAAATGTGCCGGTGTCGACCTTGCAGCGGTTGCTCGACGCGCATATCGAACGCCCGTTGGTAGGCCCGCCAGTGGTGAATGTACTGGCCCTGAACATGGCCCTGGAAACGTTGTAGGCAGTAGCACCGTCATCGCGGGCAAGCCCGGCTCCCACAGTTGACCGCGTTTCAATGTGGGCGCCGGGCTTGCCCGCGATGACGGCCTGAAAGACACCCCATGAACACCTGAAGGAACCTCCAGCATGAGCGACTCCGGCCGCGCCGATGCCTTGCTAGCCGACCTGCCCCGCAACGGTCGTGGCCGGCTCAAAGTCTTCCTCGGCGCCGCGCCGGGGGTGGGCAAGACCTACGCCATGCTCCAGGCCGCCCATACGCAACTGCGCCAAGGCGTCATGCTCATCGCCGGGGTGGTGGAAACCCATGGCCGCGCCGAGACCGAAGCCTTGCTCGGCGGCCTGCCGCAGCAACCGTTGTTGCGCAGCGAATACCGCGGCGTGATGCTCGAAGAAATGGACCTCGACGGTCTGCTCGCCGCCAAGCCGAAACTGGTGCTGGTGGACGAACTCGCCCACAGCAACGCGCCCGGCAGCCGCCATGAAAAGCGCTGGCAAGACATCCAGGAACTGCTCGCCGCCGGCATCGACGTGTTCACCACGGTCAACGTCCAGCACCTGGAAAGTCTCAATGACCAGGTGCGCGGCATCACCGGCGTGCAAGTGCGTGAAACCCTGCCGGACTGGGTGTTGCAAGAGGCTGATGAACTGCTGTTGATCGACTTGCCATCGCGTGAATTGCTCGAGCGCCTGCGCGACGGCAAAGTCTACGTACCCGAGCAGGCCCGCGCGGCCATCGACGCATTTTTCACCCAGACCAACCTCATGGCCCTGCGTGAATTGGCGATGCAGACCGCCGCCGCCCACGTCGACAATGATCTGGCCCAAGGTTATCGCCAACTCGGCCAGGCCGCACCGGCGGTGCGCGGACGTTTGCTGGTGGGCGTGGACGGTGACGCCCAGGCCGAACGCCTGGTGCGACACGCCAGCCGCGTGGCCCAGCGGCGGCATTTGCCCTGGAGCCTGGTGCATGTCGACAACGGCCGCGCCCGGGATGAGCAATCGCGCCTGCGCCTGCAAAACGCCCAGCAACTGGCGGAGCGCCTTGGCGGCGAAGTGGTGTTGCTGCGGGCTGGCGAGGTCGCCAGGACACTGATCCAGCATGCCGCCGAGCGTCGTGCCAGCCTGCTGCTGGTGGGGCAGTCGCGTATGCGATGGCGCCGTCGCCTGTTCGGTGGCGGGTTGGCGGCGCGTCTGCTGCTCAATGCGCGTGGCCTGGAAATCAACGTCCTCGACCGCGACGACAGCCCCGCACCGCCGCGCCTGCCGCCTGTGCGCGGCCTGGTGTGGTTCGACTACGCCCTGGCGGTGGTCGCGACGGTGGTCGCCGCCGCCCTGGCCTGGGCGGTGTCCAGCGTGTTGCCGTTGCCGAATATCTCCCTGGTGTTTCTCGCGGCCGTCCTGCTGGTGGCCGTGCGCAGCAGCCTGGGGCCGTCGCTGGTGTGCGCGGCGCTGTCGTTCATGACCTATGATTTCTTGTTTATCCCGCCCAATTTCTCCTTCGCGATCCAGCGTGAAGAAGATGTGCTGACGCTGCTGTTTTTCCTGCTGATGGCCGCACTCACCGGCAACCTCGCTGCGCGTCAACGCCGCCAGCTGCAGGCGCTGCGTGATACCCAGGAAGAAACCAGTGAGTTGCTCGACCTGTCGCGCAAACTCACGGCGGCCACCGACCGCCAGGCGGTGATCAGTGCGGCGGCCCATCATCTTGAAGGCTGGAGTGACCTGGATTTGTGCCTGGTCAATCGTGACGGCCAGGGGGGCTGGACCATCGAGACCGGTGGTTCCCTGACGTTCAGCGAAGCTGAACGCGCCGCCGCCGACTGGGCCTGGCAGCATGATCAGCCGGCCGGTATGGGCACTGGCACGTTGCCGTTCGGGCGTTGGTGGTGGTGGCCGTTGTCCGGCGAGGAGGGGCCGTTGGGCTTGCTGGGCGTCAGCCCTAAACAGGGCTTGGCATTGAGCGGTCAACGTCGGCGGTTGCTCAGTGCGTTGAGCCAACCCTTGGCCCAGGCGCTGGCGCGGGCGCAACTGGCGCAGGAGCTGGAGTCCGCGCGCCTGCATGGCGAAACCGAGCAACTGCGCAGCGCCTTGCTCGCGTCGGTGTCCCATGACCTGCGCACGCCGCTCACCGCCATGCGCGGCAGCATCGACAGCTTGTTGGCGCTCGGCGAGGCCATCCCGCTGGAGGATCGTCGCGAGTTGCTCGAAGGTACCCGCGACGAAGCCGAGCGGCTGGACCGCTACATTCAGAATCTGCTGGACATGACCCGCCTGGGCCACGGCGCGCTCAAGCTGGCGCGGGACTGGGTGTCGCCGGCGGATATCGTCGGCAGTGCCCTTGGCCGTCTACGCACGGTGCTGGCGCCGTTGCAGGTGCGTGTGCAGGTGCCCGCGCAGTTGCCGCTGTTGTATGTGCACGCGGCGCTGATCGAACAGGCGCTGGTCAATGTGCTGGAGAATGCGGCGCGGTTTTCGCCGCCCCAGGGCCATCTGCAATTGAGTGCTGGCGTGGCCGAGGACCAAGTGTTCTTCGCCGTGGCAGATGAAGGGCCGGGGATTCCCGCTGATGAACGCGCAAAAATTTTCGACATGTTCTACACCGCCGCCCGTGGCGATCGGGGCGGGCAGGGCACCGGCCTGGGCCTGGCGATCTGCCAGGGCATGGTCGGTGCCCATGGTGGGCGTATCAGCGTGGACGAGGGGATTGAAGGGCGCGGCACCTGTATCACCTTGTTCCTGCCATTGCCGACCCAGCCTGGCCTGGAGCGCGAGGCATGAGCTACCCTGTTTTGCTCAACGAGCTTGATAAGACACCATGAGCCAGACCGCGACGATTTTGGTCATTGATGACGAACCGCAGATCCGCAAATTCCTGCGCATCAGCCTGGCCTCCCAGGGTTACAAGGTGATCGAGGCCGGCACCGGTGGTGAAGGCCTGGCCCAGGCGGCGCTGAGCAAGCCGGATCTGCTGGTGCTCGACCTGGGCTTGCCGGACATGGATGGCCAGCACGTGCTGCGCGAGTTTCGTGAGTGGTCGACGGTGCCAGTGCTGGTGCTGTCGGTGCGCGCCAGTGAAGCACAGAAAGTCGAGGCCCTCGATGGTGGGGCCAATGACTACGTGACCAAGCCCTTCGGCATTCAGGAATTTCTCGCCCGGATCCGTGCGCTGCTGCGCCAGGCGCCGGCGGGTGAAACGCCGGATGCCGCACTGCACGTGGGGCCGCTGACGGTCGATCTGGCCTACCGCCGCGTGTCGCTGGACGGCGCCGAAGTGGCGCTGACCCGCAAGGAGTACGCCGTGCTGGCGCAACTGGCACGGCATCCGGGCCGGGTGATTACCCAGCAGCAATTGCTCAAGGATATCTGGGGGCCGACCCATACCGAAGACAGTCACTACCTGCGGATTGTGGTGGGGCATCTGCGCCAGAAGCTGGCGGACGATCCGACCCAGCCGAGGTTTATCGTGACCGAAGCCGGGGTGGGGTACCGGTTGTTAGGCGCTTAGCCTGTCACGAGAGGGTCAAACACCCCAGCTCTCAGTGCTGCTCACTCTCATACCGATCCAACGTATCCCTGGCAATCTCCCGCCCCAACGCGATCAACTCCGGTGCCTTGTAGAACTCGAAAAACCGGCACACCCGCTTCGGCACGTTGATCAGCACATCCGGCGGGTAACCGGCGATCTTGTATTGCGCCAGCGACGTCTGCATCACCTCGAAACTCTGGTTGATCAAGTCCAGCAGCGACGCCGGCCCGACGTTATCGATAATGAACGAACCGGTGGCGGACTTCGGCGCGCCTGCCTGTTCCGGCGCAGCGGCGGGCTGCTGGGCTTCCGGCTCGGCTGAATCGAGCCACGGGTTGATGTCTGCAGCCTGGGCCTGCAAGGCCTCCTGTTCCAGCTTCATCAGCTGTTCAGCCTGCTTGCGCCGAAACGGCAGGTGGGAACCCAGCGACTGCGCCAGGTTGTTGAAGCGGCTCTTGAACGCCGGCGGACGCTGGATCACCGGCAAGTGATAGTGCTTCTGGTTGGTGGCGTTGAGGTTGACCGCGATGATCAAGTCGCAATGGCTGGACACCACTGGCACGATGGGCAGCGGGTTGAGCAGGCCGCCGTCCACCAGCATCCGGTTGCCCTGCATCACCGGGGTAAACAGGCTGGGGATGGCGGCCGAGGCGCGCATCGCCTGATGCAGGCAGCCCTCCTGAAACCAGATTTCCTGCTGGTTGGTGAGGTCGGTGGCGACGGCTGTGTAGGGGATGCGGAGCTCTTCGATATTCAATTCGCCGACGATCTTGCGGATCTGGCCGAAGACCTTCTCCCCACGGATCGCCCCCAGGCGAAAACTCACGTCCACCAGGCGCAATACGTCGAGGTAATCGAGGCTTTCGATCCAGTTTCGATACTCGTCCAGCTTGCCCGCGGCGTAGATGCCGCCCACCACCGCCCCCATGGAGCACCCGGCGATGCAGGCGATGTCGTAGCCGCGCCGTTCGATTTCTTCGATCACGCCGATATGGGCGTAGCCCCTGGCCCCCCCGGAGCCCAGCACCAAGGCAACACGTTTTTTCATGGTCCATGTCCTCCCCAAGGCAGGTGTCCACAATGCACCCATTGAGGGGGCTGCTTCAATGGTATGCTCTGGCAATGGGAGTTATCGATTTCAGGCTATGGACGAGGCACTTTTCTCTGTAGGCAACGTCTACGAAGTACGACTGGTTTATCTTTATTCTGAGGTGTCATCGATGAAAGCCTGGATGTGTGTGCCTGTGATCCTGTTGGCCCTGGCCGGTTGCGCCGGGAAAACCGCCTACCGTGACAGTTGCGGCTCGCAACTGGACGCGGCGTGGAAGGAGTTGGACCTGGCCAAGGCCGAAGGCTTTGCAGGCACCGTGAGCTACTCCAAGGCCCTGTCGCTGTTGACTGGCGCCAAGACCCAGCAACAATTTGAAGCGTTCGAAGGCTGCTCCAACAAGGCCGAGAAAGCGCGGTTCTACATTCGTGAGTCTCGCGCCGGGCGTTGATCGATGGCGCGGTTAAGGTCTTTCATCGAGAAGTGAGGGCAAGATGTCAGCGTTGGTCGATCAGTTAGTCGCTCAGGTCATTGGCCTGGAAGTAAGGTTACTGAGCTGCCAGGCTCGCCTCGCCGCCGTCACCGATGACGAAGCCTTGCATGACCTGCGCACCACCGTGCGCCGCTTGCGCAGTCTTTTGCGCCCATTGCGTGGGCTGCCTGGCGTCGAGCAGCTTGAACTGGCCGCCAGCGCGGTCGGCCAATTGACCACGCCGCTGCGCGACCGTGAGGTGCTCGCGGCGTACCTGCACCAGCAGGGCTATCATGCCGCGGCCGACCGGCGTTTGCGCGTGCAAGCTGAGGCTTATCGCCACGTCGCGCGAAGCCCTGAGGTTGCGCAGTTGCTGCTGATTCTTGAAGCCTTCCCACGCTTTATCCGGGCGTCCCAGAACCAGAAATTGCTCAAAGGCCTGCGCCGACGCATTGAAAAGCGCCTGGCCAAGCAGTGGCAGAAACTCGACGAGGCGCTGAAGGATCCCGGCCACGACCGCCATCGCCTGCGTCTGTTGATCAAGCGCGTGCGATACGCCGCCGAAGCCTATCCCGAACTCGACAAGCTGCCTGCCAATGCCGTGTCTCGCCTCAAACAAGCCCAGGGCGCCCTGGGTGACTGGCACGACTGCTGGCAGTGGCTGGCACAGGCTGAACACCAGTCGGACCTGAAACCCTGCGTCGCTGTGTGGCAGCGCACCATGGCCGACGCGCAAGCCAAGGCGGACCGTGTGCTGGATAAACTCGGCGCAGAGTGTTTCTGACAGGCTTAAGCGATCGGTCCCACGCTCCGCGTGGGAATGCCTCCCGGGACGCTCTGCGTCCGGCAATCGTCCGGTTTTTGGCCGGAATAGGCGCTGCACCCGGCCCCCGTGCTGGTTAAGATCCCTCATCTTTCCCCTTTGCCCCGAGGTCCTCATGCGCTTCAGTGACTTGCTCGACGCTGCCCGCAGTAACCCGCTGGACGTCACCATCCCTGCCGAATGGGCCCAGGGCCGCGCGTCGTTTGGCGGCCTGGTGGCGGCGTTGCAGTACGAAGCCCTGCGCGCCAACGTGCCGGCAGACCGCCCGTTACGTTCGCTGGCCGTCACCTTTGTAGGGCCGGTGACACCGGATGTTTCCGCCAGTTATCAAGTCGAGGTGTTGCGCGAAGGCAAGGCCGTCAGCCAACTGCTCGGCCGTGTGGTGCAGGCAGGAGAAGTGGCGACCCTGGTTCAGGCCAGCTTCGGAGCCTCCCGTGAGTCGGAGATCCTGGTTGAAAGCGAAGCGCCGCCGACGTTCAAGCACTGGGATGAGTGCCAGGAATTACCCTACATCAAAGGTGTGACGCCGGAATTCATGCGCCATCTGGCGATGCGCTGGAGCGTCGGCGGCTTGCCGTTCACCGGCAATAAATCCCGCGAAATGGGCGGCTGGGTGCGCTTGCGCGGTGATGTGAAGGAAGAGCCGCTGACCGAGGCGCACATTTTAGCCCTGGTCGACGCCTGGCCACCGGCCATGTTGCCGCACCTCAAAAAACCTGCGCCGGGCAGCACCCTGACCTGGACCATCGAATTTATCCAGCCGCTGCAAACGCTCACTACCCTCGACTGGTGCCAGTACCACGTCTCCATCGAACACGCCCGCGACGGCTATGGCCATGCGGCGGCTGCGCTGTGGGGCCCCACCGGCGAATTGATCGCCATCAGCCGCCAGACCGTGGTGGTATTCGGCTGAACATCAGTGCCGGTGGCGCTGCCGCCAGGCACGCCACCAACCACCGCTCACCACGAAGCGCGGAAAGGTCACGAACTGCTCGACCACCAGGCGTTGCACGGCGTCCTTGCGGTCACTGAACGGCTCGCTGGCCTCGGCTTCCAGGCTATGCCCATGGCGCTGCAACGCCAGGCCGGCCAGGATGCCCACAACCCCAATGGCAAAACCCGCCAGGCTCAAGCTGAACACCCCGGACACGATCAGCAGGAACCCGATGATGAACAGCGGCACGGCAATCAGGTGCAACGCCAGATTGGTTGGGTGCTGATGATTCTGCGGGTAGTTACGCCATTGCCAGGCGGGGAGATTGGGATGACGTTTGCCCATGATGGTGAATCCTCTGTCCGTTGAAACAACCTGGAGAGAGTTTAGGTGGGGAAGGATCGTGCGGCGAATCGACACTGGCTATGGGGGCTATAGCCAGTGTCGGTGGGTCTACAGCTTCAACTGCCCAATCGCTTTGCTCAATTCCCCCGCCAAGGTTGCCAATTCATTGCTGGTGGTCGCCGAGTCCACGGTTTGGTGCACGGTGTTCTCGGTCACGTCACGGATGCTCACCACGGCGCGGTTCATCTCTTCGGCCACATGGCTTTGTTGTTCGGCGGCGACGGCGATCTGGGTGTTGCTTTCGCGCATCTGCGCCACGGCGCCGGTGATTTCAGCGAGGGCGATGCCCGCTTCCTGTGCCTGTTGCACGCAGTCGTCGGCCTTGAATGAGCTTTCCTGCATGAAGTCCACCGCGTCGCGCGTACCGGCCTGCAACGCCGAGACCATGCGCGTGATTTCGTCGGTGGAGCTTTGCACGCGCTTGGCCAGGTTGCGCACTTCGTCGGCGACCACCGCAAAACCTCGGCCCATCTCCCCGGCGCGGGCGGCCTCGATGGCGGCGTTGAGGGCAAGCAGGTTGGTCTGTTCAGCGATGCTGTGGATCACCCCGACCACGCCGTTGATTTTCTGACTGTCCTCGGCAAGTTTCTGGATCATCTCGGCGGTCTGCTGCACACCGGTCGACAACCCCGCAATCGAGCGTTGCACACGGGTGACGACGGCCTGGCCGCTGCCGGCGAGGGTGTCGGCCGTCTGGGACAGGTCGCGGGTGGCGCCGGCGTGTTGGGCGATGTGGTAAACGGTGGCCGTCATCTCGTTGATGGCGGTAGCGGCCTGGTCGGTTTCGCTCTGCTGGCCGAGCATGCCGTGCTGCACCTCGTTCATGCTGCTGGCCAGGCGCGCGGCACCGTCGTCCAATTGCCGCGCGGTGCGCGCCACGGTGTTGACCACCCGCTGGTAGCCGGCCTGCATGGCGTTGAAGGCGCTGGCCATTTGGCCGACTTCGTCCTTGCACGCCAGCGGCACGCGGGCTGAGAGGTCGCCGGTTTGTTCGACGTGCAGCATCACGTCCTTGAGGGTGTTGAGTTGGCTGAGCAGGAAGCGGATCAGCAATTGCGAGGCGCCGAGCATCGCCAGCATCAGAATCAGCACGGCAACCGCGTAGTGGACGAAGCGCTCGCTGAACACCTGGCTGAGGCTGGGGGCGAAGGCCAGTACGGCAATCTGCTGCCCGTCCGGGCGGGCAATCACTTCAGCCCCCATCAGTGGGTTTTCGCCGAACAGGGGCAGGTAACTGAGCGCTACCCAGCCACTGGCGCCGTCCAGGCTTGAAAGGTCTTGGCCGGCCAGTTGTGGGATTTGGCCGCGAGCGAATGTCAGCCAGTGCTCGTCCCTGGGCAACGGCTTGTCGGCCGGCCAGGCGCCGAGCATGCGTGCCTGCACCTGTGCCGAGTCCCGTGCAGCCTCGCTGCGTGCCTGCTGCTCAAGCTGCACTGCGTAAAGCACCAGCAGCAGGGTAGTGATGAAGGCGACCGCGTTGACGGCCCAGAATTTGTACTTCAGCGAGATGTTGCTAAGCCAGGCACCCATGTAAGGTTTTCTCTGATAGCGGAAACAGCATTGGCAAGGTGCCATTATTGTGCCGCTATCTCGGACGCGCATTTTTGACGTGGGTCAATGCGCCGCCTCACTCCACGTTGGGCAAGCCAAAAAAGGCGCGGGCGCAGGCGGTGCTGTGCCGGGCAAGGTCGTCTGCGGTTTCGTTGCGGTGCAGCGCCACTTCGCGCAGAACCTCGGGCAGGTACGCCGGTTCGTTGCGGCCGTTCTTCGGTTTGGGGCGTAGGGTGCGCGGGAGCAGGTAAGGCGCATCGCTTTCCAGCATCAGACGGCCACGGGGGATTTCTCTTACCAGCGGGTGCAGATGCGTCCCACGGCGCTCGTCGCAGATCCAGCCGGTGATGCCAATGTGCAAGTCGAGGTCGAGGTAGCTGAACAGCGCCGGTTGTTCGCCGGTGAAGCAGTGCACCACGGCGGCGCTGAGGTGGTCGCGATAGTCCTTGAGGATCTCCAGCAGGCGCTGGTTGGCATCGCGCTCATGCAGAAACACAGGGAGTTTCAGCTCGACGGCCAGGGCCAGGTGTTCTTCGAGGATTTTTTCCTGCTGCGGGCGCGGGGAGAAATCCCGGTTGAAGTCCAGCCCGCATTCGCCCACTGCACGTACCCGTTTCTCACTGAGCAGGCCGCGTAGACGCCGGGCGCTGTCGCCGTTCCAGTCGCTGGCGGAGTGGGGGTGGATACCGGCGGTGCTGAACAGGTGTTGGCCGCTGTCGTCCAGTCGCAGGCACAGTTCCAGGGCCTGCTCGCTGCCCTCGACGCTGGTGCCAGTGAGTACCAATTGCTGCACGCCAGCGGCGTAGGCGCGTTCGAGAACGGCCTCGTGCTTGTCGTCGAAACTGGGGTTGGTCAGGTTGACGCCGATATCAATGAGTTGCATGGTGCTACCTCCGCCTGCGGCCGGAAAGCATATCAGAGCTGTAGATTTATAAGAAAATCGAAGAACTACAACGAGTTATCGCTGTCTTTGAACGTCGCAAGTTGATTGCGGCTGGCTGAATGCCTTGCCCCATCCTTTTCGGAGAGCGGATGATCCGACCCTCGGCGTTGCTTATGTTATGCCTGACGTTGCTGCTGCCCATGGCGGCGGTCGCGCGTCTGGATGGGCCGTTGGAAGTGACCAAGCCTGGCAAGGTCCGCGACCTGGCGGAGATTCGCGCCAGCCGTACGCTGAGGGTGCTGGTCAACCAGAGTCGCAACAGTTCTGGAGAGGTGCAAGGCCAGGCGATTGGCGTCGAGTACCACCGTCTGCGTGCGTTCGAGCAATACCTCAACGGCCACGCCCGTGATGGCCAGGCGATCACTCTCAAGATCATTCCCAAGGCCAAGGACCAGTTGCTCGGCGCTCTGGCCCGGGGTGAAGGTGACCTGGTTGCACCCGGTGAGTTGCTGGATGTGAAGGCGGCGCACAAGATCAGCACCAGCGATCCGATTGCCAGTGACGTGCCCTTGTGGCTGGTGGGCGTGAAGGGGGAACGGCGCTTTACCCGGCTGGAGCAATTGTCCGGGCGCACCCTGGCACTGACCACCGGCAGTGCCGCAGCGGACGCGATCAGCCAGGTCAACCAGAAGCTGGCGCTGCACAAGCAGCCGCCGATCAAGGTGGAATGGGTGGACCCGACCCTGGCGGTGGAAGATGTGTTGGAAATGGTTCAGGCCAAGATCTTCCACCTGACGATTGTTGAAAAGCCCATTGCCGAACGCTGGTCGAAGATCCTCCCCAGGTTGCGCTTCGACAAGCAGGTGGCCATCAGTGAACCGGGTGACGAATACTGGTTTGTGCGCCAGGACGCCTCGATGCTGCGGGCAAGCATTGATCGATTTCTCAAGACCTACCGAACCCCGTCTGATCAGGATGTGGCGTTCCAGCGCATCTATCGACGCCTCTATCAAGTACGTAATCCACTGGCCAAGGTCGACCGCCAGCGTCTGGAAAAACTGCGCCCGGTGCTGCAAAAGCACGCGCGGGAGCAAGGCATGGACTGGCTAAACCTTGCCGCGCTGGCTTTCAAAGAGTCGGCGCTGGACCCCGGCGCGCGCAACAGCGGCGGCCCTACTGGGCTGATGCAAATCACCCCGTCGGCGGCGCAGCGGGTAGGCGTCAACAATATCGAAAACCTGGACAGCAATGTGCAGGCGGGCGCGCGCTACCTGGCGATGATCCGCCGCAAGTTCTTTGCCAGCCCCAAACTCAACGAGCGTGAGCGCATGGCGTTTGTGCTGGCGGCCTACAACATGGGGCCGGAGCGCGTGCAAGGGATGCGGACCGAGGCCAAGC
The DNA here is from genome assembly GCF_000510895.2 of Pseudomonas sp. FH1. Lineage (NCBI taxonomy): Bacteria > Pseudomonadati > Pseudomonadota > Gammaproteobacteria > Pseudomonadales > Pseudomonadaceae > Pseudomonas > Pseudomonas sp. FH1. The sequence goes on along the minus strand of NZ_AOHM01000053.1, from coordinate 6,566 downwards.
GCCGGGGGTTGAACCCCAATCAGTGGTTCTTCCAGGTCGAACGCATTGCCATGGAGCAGGTGGGGATGGGCGGCGTCAGCTATGTTAATAGCGTCAACAAGTATTACCTGGCGTTTGACCGCGAGCGTGAATCCCTGGAGCCGGCGGCAGGAAAAATCGTCTCACGGAAGTAATCGATTTTATCGATATTAATCAGGCATTTTTTCGGCTTTTATCATTCCTTAAACTGATTAATATAGCGGCCAACCAACCCCTACTTAGAAAAGGATTAGCACCATGAGCCCACTGATCAAGAGCATTCTGTCCACCCGCGCCGGCTACGGCCTGACCATCCTGCGTATCATCGTCGGCGTCATCTTCGCCGCCCACGGTTCGCAAAAGTTGTTCGGCTGGTTTGGCGGATACGGCCTGGCGGGCACTGCCCAGTGGATGGAAAGCATCGGCTTGGCGCCGGGTACCCTGATGGCGTTGCTGTCGGGCGGTACTGAGTTCTTCGCCGGCCTGGCACTGATCATTGGCCTGCTGGTTCGCCCTGCAGCGCTCGGCCTGACCATCCTGACGCTGGTGGCGATCTTCTCGGTGCATATCCACAACGGTCTGTTCATGGCCAACAACGGCTACGAGTTCGCCCTGGCCTTGCTGGGCGGCACCCTGGCCGTGCTGCTCGAAGGTGCTGGCAAATTGTCTGCCGACCGCGCCATCGCCCGCTGATCTGCCTGCCGTCCCTCCAAGAGGCCCGCCCTGTGCGGGCCTTTTGCTGTCCGCGATTCTTGACACCGCCCCATCGGCTTCTCTAGGATGCCGTTCATGCGCCGATTTAAACAGCTAATTGCGGGGCGCCATGGGTGACTGTCATCAGTCCCGACAGAAGCATGCTCCATGCTTCGAAATTCCGCTAAAGCGCTGGTTCGGTGTTGCCTCTCACCTGCCCGCAGACTTTTGAGGCAGAGACACGACACGATGAATGCACTACGCCCCCTGATACGCCTGGCTCCGATTACCGCGGACCTTACCCAGCGCAACCCAAAAATTCTCCTTGGCGGCAAGCACCAGCCGACGCTGTTGCGTTACCTGGATGGCTGGCCGCGCCGTACCGGAAGGCCGTCGGCGTTTCTGATCCAGTTTGTCGAGGACGGCGACTCCCTGGCGCGCTTTGCCAACAACAGCTTCGACCTGGCCGTGATCCAGGCGCCTGGCGCTGGCAACGCAGATGAGGTCATCCGTCATCTCACCCGCATTGCCCGGCAAGGGCTGATTGCCCGACGTTGAGCGGTCAGTAGATCGTTGCGTCGAATGCCGCGCGCCGCCGCTGATTTCCCAGGAAAACCAACCAGGCCACCAGGCATAGTGTCAGTGGCATGCCGAAGGCCAGTGCGAGCTTCACGCCGAGTTCAATACGCAGCACTTGCACATACGCCTGATGGCGCAGGGCATTCAGTTCCATAGGGATGCGCAGGCGCTCTTTGTTGAGTGCCTGCAACTGGATATTGGAAGCCACTGCCTGGGTGCCCAACGTGAGCGTGCGCGGGTTCTGCGATTGCCATTCCTGCTCTGTGCGCTGCAAACGGTGTTGCAGCTCGTCGGCCTTTTCACGATAAGCCTGCTCGGCTTTCTCACGTCGATCATTCAATACCGTTTGTGCCCTGGGTGCAGGCGCTCGTGGGCGAACGCCAGCGAGCGCGTCACCGGCAGCCAAATTATCCAGTGTGTTCAAGACAAACAGTGTGTTGCTGTCATGGGCAGCGCTGTTGAACTTATCGGTGAGCAGATCGGTGTCGGCCACCACTACCACGTGCACCTGCGAGGCCTTTTGCAAGCCGATCGGTTGGCCCTTGATACCGGTTGGGAAAACGGAATAGCTCGGGCCTTCGACGCGAGCTGCGATGACATGGCGCTGGCCCGGATCTGGCGGTGATTCAAACGATTTGCCTGCATCGAGGCGATTGCTGTCCACCAGAGCCGAACGCCCGGAGCTTTGCAGGAGCGGCGTGAAGGTTGTGCGGCTTTTTTTCAGCCGGGTGAGGGCGCCGCTGCGGGAAATCGTTACGGAGTTCAGCCGCCAACTGCTGACATCATGAGGGTTCATCGCCAGACGGGGCAGGGTCAGTCTGGCAGGGTTGTGCGCGGCCGACTGCTCGTCCAGGCTGGCGTAAAGCGTGTCGACCAGCACGTTGTCTGCGGGCATGCGCACGCCCCAGGCGGCCAGCAATTCATCCAGCTTGGTGTGGAGGCTTCCCATTTTTGGATCTTGTTCGCGCACAGGGTCCTCGAACAGCATCAGCTTGCCGCCCTTCAATACGAACTGCTCGATTGCAAACAGGGTGGTTTCGGAGAGTGCGCGGGGGTGAACCACCATCAGCGTCTTGATCTGTTCCGGCACGCGCTCGGTGGTTGGTTCCAGACTGATCAGGTTGAAATACCGCTGCATCTGCGCCAGCAAACGCCCGGCGGAATTTTCCATCGCCAGCCCGGACAGCAGTCCCACCGTCGGGGGAGCCGGGTGCTGCAATTTGTAGATCAGGTGACTGATTTCATATTCAAGCAATGCTTCGCGGTCGAGGCTGAAAGATTCGATACGTTGCGCTGCCTGTCCGGCACGCGTTGCAATCAACCCCAGGAAACAGGCGTTTTTTTCCAGGCCAAAGAGCTCGGCCTTGTAGGCGTCTTCCGAAAAAGGTGTGGGGTCGATAAGGTGCAGGTTGATCATGCCCCGCGAGGCTTTTTCAAACTCCTTGAGTGTATCTTCAATGCGTTTGCCATAGCGATTCAGGGCGTAGCGTCTGCCAGGAGCGTTGTGCGTGTTGAAGTAGTAGAGGTCCAGCGGACTTTCCAGTGATGCCATTAACAGGCGTGCCGGTGCCGACAACGTATGGATTTTTCGTTCTGACACGTCCCACCTGATATCCGGCAGCTTGCCGATCCATACCAGGTTGAACGCGAGGAAAAGCAACACTGTGACGGCAAGTGTCATACCGGTGCGCAACTTGGATCGCATGGGAGCTTTCCTACTCAGCTGTGTTTGTAGTCGAGAGTGACCAGGGTGGCGGTGAGAAAGACCAGGATCATGCTAATGAAGTAAAGGATGTCGCGAAGTGTGAGCTTGCCATTGTCAATTTCATTGAATCGCACAAGTGGACTCAAGGTGCTCAAACTGTCAACGACCCAGATAGGGGCCTGATGTTGCAGGGAATCCAGTACAGAAGACAGTCCGCTGGCGATCAACAACAAGCCCAGTGTCATGATGAAAATAGTGATGCGTTGATGCGCGAAAGTGCAGATGAAGCAGCCGACTGAAAGATAACTACCGGCCAACAACCAGCTCGCCAGAAACTGTGAAGCAATGACCTGGTTGTCGACGATGCCCAAGACGTTTGACGTAATGACGAGGGGCAGCATTAATAACAACGCCAGGGCGCTCACTATCCAGGCGGCGAGAAATTTACCGATAATCAGGTCGATGGGTCTGATGGGAAGTGTTTTCATCAAGTTGAATAAGCCGGCATTGGATTCACTCGACCAAAGTTGTGTCGCGAGTACCGGAATCAATAACAGGTAGAACCAGGGGTGGAGTGCAAAGTACGCCTGTAAGTTGCCACTTTCCAGATCCGTCCAAGGCCCCATGTACAGCCCCATCGCCACAGACAGCGCCAGAAACACCGCGACGCTCAGGTAGGTGCTCGGAGCATGCGCATAGCTTGCGAGTTGATGTTTGAAAATCACGGGCATTCGTTTCAAAGGGTGGCCTCACGGCTTATGTGATGGACAACATCGCTCACGCGACCAGGCTCCAGGTTCAGTGAGTTGATTTTCCAGCGACGGTTGGCGACAAGCGCGTTGATGTGGGGGTGGATCGCATGTCCAGGCATGGCCAGCACGGTCACGGTGCCGGGTGCCTGGTGATGCTCCTCGATGCCCGCGACACCGGGTAGAACGGCGAGCGCCAGCAGGTCGAGCGGGCTTTCCGAGCTGAGGGTGACGGCCTGGTGGTGGCGGGAATTGCGTTGCAACTCGGATACTGGCGCGTCAGCCACCAGCCGACCGTCTGCCAACACCAAGGCCCGACTGCAGAGCTCGGAGAGTTCCTCGCTGTGACGCGAGGCGATGATCACTGTCATTTCTTGCGTCAATGAGTGAACGAGCGACCTGAAGCTGTGCTTCTGGCTGGGCTCAAGTCCTGTGGTCGGTTCGTTCAGAAGCAGCAAGGCCGGGCGGTGCAGGATTGCCTGGGCGATGCCGACCTTGCGTTTCAAGCCGATGGACAGGGCATCCAGGGGGGCATTGAACACCCTACCCAGTTCCAGTCGTGCGACCACTTGTTCGACCCGAGAACGTTTTTCCGCGCCATGGAGCCCGCGCAGGGCGGCGATAAAGTGCAGGAATTCCCTGACAGACATTCTGGAATGGCCAAGCGCCTGATCAAGTTGGTAGCCCATACATTGTCGGGCTTTGAACGCCTGTGTGCGGGTGTTGAACCCCTGGATTGTTACATGGCCGCTGGAGGAGGGCACCGAACCCGCTATCAGGTCTAGAAGTGTTGTCTTGGCAATAGCGTCTTCGCCAAATAACCCCAGGCATTCCTGATGAGTCGCACTAAATGATACGTCAGTGATAATGTTTCTTTTGCCCTGATATTTGCTCAGGTGGCTTATTTCGATCATGTGGTTACCGCATAAGTTTGGCGCGATAGGAAGCAGTGTTTGAACATTTTGAAATAGGGCGGGTGACGAAAATTCCGTCAGGCGAGCACACGGAGCGGGCACTAAAAAAGGGTACGGTTAATAATCCTGTTTGGGAACGCCGGTACACATTAATAAGAAAATTCCTACGTGCGGACTTGGGTCAGGACTGAAACAATTAATTTGTTTTTTCGAGTTTTTACTATCGAGCTTTGACTCGATTTTTATATACCCTTCGCTCTTTTGATGAGGCCTGATTGACATGATGCTGCTACGTACCCTTGTTCTGGAGCGCGACGGTCAGGATGCACCGGTCAACGGTGCACTGCTCTGCGGCTTCGCGGTCGGCCAGATTGCTACCAACTTCCTTGTCTACAGCCTTGACGAAGAAGTTGAGCCAGGTAGTTCGAGGGTCTACATCGCGGCTTTGCGTAAAAAGCACGATCGGTATTTCCTCGGCGGCGTCGAATCCCAGGAAGACCTGCAGGTTGCCATGCATGTCTTCAAGCAGATCCTGATAGTGGCGACGGCCTCGGGTGCCAGGGCTGGCGGCGTGGCCGAGGCCCAGGTGCCTTACCACTTCGTTGATCTCAAGGGCTGTAAATTTCCCCCGGCCAGGCCTGAAGATCATCACTCGGTGATTATCAAGAAGGCGCTGGTGATGAAGGTCATCACGCTCGGGATGTCTGTGCCGGTGCTGCCGGCCATCGAAAGCGCCTCCATCATCGTGCCCAGCATTCGTTTCTCGTCAAAAATGAGTGCACCTGTCAGGGAGGTAATTACCATGGAGCCTTCGAAGCCCTTCGAGCCTGAACCCCCCGTTGAACAACCCCAGCCCACGCCGGGCGATATGCCTCGCGCCGTGGTGCAGGTTGAGCTGGCGGCTGCACAGGCGCCCGATGAGCCAGCCCAGTCGGTCCCGACCCCGACCCCGCAGTCAGAGTCGGATTCGAACATGTTGTTCGAAGTGGACAGCACCCTGACCAACCTGGCGCGTGTCGCCCAGAAGTTGACCCAGCAAAAGCGCGCGGCCATCGAGCGGGAGGCAGCCCTGGAGCAGTGGGAAGACCGCTTGCAGCAACAGCAGGCGCAACTGGATGAGCGGGCTCAGGCATTGGAGCAGCGCACTGCGCAGTTGCATGATCAGTCACTGGCTGTCAGCCAGCGGTCCGACGCCTTGAAGGTGACGATGAGCCAGGTGGCCAGCCTGCGACAGAACCTGCGAGGCGTGTTGCTTGAACTGGATCAGGCATTGGATGGCTAGGCCAGCACTGGCTACTTTGCCGGGTTCATTTATCATCAGCGCGAGCCCGCCGAATCCAGGACCCGGAACCTGGCACATCGGCACCTATGGACATTGCCTGGGGATGCACGCGTTTGAGTACCAAGCTGATTACCAAAGAAGGTCATGAGGCGCTGAAGAAAGAGTTGGATTACCTGTGGCGTGAAAAGCGTCCGGACACCACCCGCAAGGTGACCTGGGCTGCGTCGCTGGGGGATCGCAGCGAAAACGCCGACTACCAGTACAACAAGAAGTTGCTCCGCGAGATCGATCGCCGTGTGCGCTACCTGCGCAAGCGCCTGGAAGACATGCGTGTGGTGGAGTACATGCCCGAGCAAGAGGGCAAGGTGTTTTTCGGCGCTTGGGTGGATATCGAAAACGAGCAGGGTGAAACCAAGCGGTTTCGCATTGTCGGTTATGACGAGATTTACGATCGCATGGACTACATTTCCATCGACTCGCCGATGGCGCGCGCGTTGTTGCGCAAGGAAGTGGACGATGAGGCCGTCGTGCAGACGCCGGGAGGCGAGATGTGTTGGTGGATCACGGGAATCGAGTATGTGAAGTAAGCAACAATGGCCCGCCTGCCGTGAGGCAGGCGGGCCATA
>NZ_AOHM01000052.1:0-79550 GCF_000510895.2 Pseudomonas sp. FH1 | reverse complement strand
CCGAGCGCTCCTGGTCGCGTCATCAGACCGGAATCTCGTGAGCGCCCCCGACCTGCAGGGCTTTCAGCTGAGCGGCATCCTGAGTGCGGGCAGTCACCCAGCCCCGACCATACGCTCCAGCGCAACCGGAAACAGCCGAGCGCTCTTGGTCGCGTCATCAGACCGGAATCCGGCGAGCGCGAGATCGGCTCGGCCATGGTGCAACTCAATTGACCGGAAATCCGTGAGCGCCCCGGCCTCCGGCGCTTTAAGTCGACCGGAATCGTGAATCGCCCTTAGTCTCGTCGACGAGATGAAAAGACTCGTTGCAGACCAACGCTGAAAACCGACCGCCTAAAGCGATCAACGTTGGAAATGTCAGAGAAGGCATTTCTGAAGACCGTGGGTTAAGGGTAAGCGGTCTCAGGATTAGAGGGTTATTGAGCCCATCGCCAGCCGCTCTATACAGGGACCGCCCGAGCCCACTGCTCGATAGCGCGCTCAACTTGTACCTTTGGCAGGTACTCCTGCTCAAGACGTCCTCGCTCTTGCACCAGCAGATACCGATAGAAATCCGCTTCGTCAGCCAGCAAACCAGGTGGGGCCGACTCCCGCGCTTTGGCCGGCTCAACAACTGCATTACCCGGTGAGTGCTGTTCAAACAGCTCCTGCTCCATCAATAGTGCTTCGACCGCTGGTTGATGAAGCCTCGCTCGCGCCAGCATCAACAAGCCCCAGGTGTCCATGTCGCCCCAGTAGGCGATCTGTTTCCCGGCTAAGTGCGCAGACGCCAACCACTGCAAATCGAGTCCTGCACCCAGCACAGCCAGGGTGTCCGGCAAGGTTTCGGGCAGCAAGTGAACACATTGCTCATTTTCCACCACCAGCAACCGCGAACCAGGAAGCGGGGTTTCAGCCAGTTCCGCAGTCGTGAGCCTAAGCCGCTTGAAGGGCAGCAGCTCAGGCTGAAGAGGAACGACTAGTACCCAATGACTGCTTTCTTCAAAGGCATCCAGAAACGTCGTCAGGCCTTGCTCGGACGCCGCGCCTTCGAAACGCTCGTCGAGGAGCCGGGTCAGCAAGCTGGCGTTACGCTCGAAAAACTTGGTGTCTACGCCGTGCTCGGCAAGCAGGCGCAGTGGACGGCCTCGGGCACAGCCTAGCGACAAGCGGGTGGCGAGTTGCGCCGTGGCGACGACTTCTTCAGGGGGCTTCGTCAACCATAAGCCCCGTTGTGCTACCAGCAGCGCATGAAAGGCACTGTCTACCTGCTCGACCAGATATTCGAGTTGAGCGTACTCCCGGCTGACCGTTGGATCATTGGCCGCGGCAATCCATTCGGAGGGACTACGCAAGTGCCAGCGCATCGGCAAGGAAATTGGGGCCAGCCCAGCTCGATAGCTGACTGACTCCCAGTCGACCTTCCCCACTTTCACGCTCCGCCAGTTCTCCACATGCTGGAGCACCGCATGGATGTTTTCAGCGAAGACTCGTGCCGAAGGCTTACCGATGTTGAAGCATTGCGGCCAGCTGCCGGGATTGAGCAAGCGTTCCAAGCGTACGCTGGAGCGCTGCCATTGTTTGGCCAGGCTGCGACTGATGTCAGTGGGCGACTTCATGCATGGCCTTGATGCGCTGTTGATGATGCTCATCCAAAGCTTCCCAGCTCAGGGAAACCAGACTGGATTCCACGCCGCGCCGATGAACGACGACTGCCGAACGCGTATGGTGGCGCAACAGGCGCATTTCCTTGTTGGGCGTGATGAAGACAGCATGTAGGCCGAATTCCCTCAGCGCTGCGATGATCCGACCGGCAACCGCATGGGAGCTGCGCGAGAACGCCTCGTCGAGCACGATGGTGCCGAACAACGGCCGGCTGCTGCCGTCGGGACAGAGCGCATAGCTGAGGGAGGCGGTCAGCACATAGGAGGCGATGATCTCCTTCTCGCCACCACTGCCGCCCTGAGAACCTGTGCGGGTCTCGATGACATTCCTGCTTTCGCGATCGACCACCGATACCGCGAACTCCAGGCGGAAGCGCGGATCCAGCAGTGCCTTGGCGCCCTGATTCCTGCTGTGTTCGCAGGCGTCCTTGAGCAGCCCGACGAGCGCCTGCAATGCCTTGTAATGGCTCTCGCCTTCATCATCGATGAAACGCGCCGAGTTCAGTTGGCGCTGAGCCTGTTGCAAGGTGCGCAGGCTTGCATGGATGACCTTTGTCGCAACCAAGCGCAGATAGCGCCCGGGCTGAAAGTCAACACGCTGCATCGTACTGTTCAGGTCATCCAGACGCTCCTCAATCACCGAGACTTCATGGTCGATATAGCTAAGTAGCTGGGTGACGCCGTCATCCGAGGAACGATTGAGGTATTCCAGGAAGCGCTTGAGTTTCTCGGGCAGGGCTTCCTCGGTCAGCACACGTAGACGCTCCAGATACTTTGGTACGTCCACCAGCTCCCGCCCGACCTCTGACAGCGCACCGGTGTCAACCTTCAGGGCGTCGGACATACGTTTGGCAAGCTCGGATTTCTGATCGCCCAGTTTCTCACCCAGCGCTTTGAGCTGCCCTTGAAGCTCATGCGTATGCTTGCGCTCCAGCTCGACAATATCGCCGAGGTCAGCAGCGCTCAGCGTCGGGAAGTGCGCTAGCGCCAACTCACGTTGCGTATCGCTCAGCCCCTTTTCGGCGCCGCGATAAGCCTTACGGGTAGCGGATGCGGCCTGCTCGAACTGAATTTTCAACTGACCGCACTGCTCGATAAGTTGTTGCCTCTGTCGATCCAGAGAGTCCAGCAATGCCTCAGCTTCATCCAGCTCAGCCTTGATAAGGGCGAGGTCAGAGTCGGGGCGTGTCAGGGTGTCCAGCTGAGCACGCAGCGACTCCAGCTGACGCTCGGCGCCCGGCAGATCAATCTCCTCGAACTGCAGTTCTTCGACGCGCTGCAGCAGCGAAGCTTGATCCTCCAACTTGCGGACATCGCCCTGGGCGGCATCCAAGGCCAGCTTGGCAGGCGCGAGCTGTTCATTGACCTCGCGAATTTGTTCAGTCAGGAAGGCCAGACGGTCGCGGTTGTCGAAGCCGGTCAGCCAGCCTTCATCCAGGCGCTTCTGGTCCTGCTTGTCGAAGAAGCGTTCCTTACCCGACATCAGCCCCTGGGCCGTCATGGCATGCGGGGTATGACGCAATTGCTCCGGGCTTTCCACACAATGTCGGTCGTTGTCCGCCAGCAGTGCCTTCACGGCTTCTCGGTACGGATGCTCCTTGAAGGTCAGCTTGCGGGTAAAGCCATCGTCGAAGAACACGGGGCGCGACGACGGCTCCTTGACCTCCAGCAAGCGCACATGCAGGCGGTTATGCCGTTGGTTCACCCAACGCAGTGCAGCCTCGGACGCGCCATGCGGCACCAGGATACGCAGGCGGTGGCTGCCGATTGCCCGCTCGATGGCACCCCGCCAGGCCAGTTCCTCGGGCTTGACCTGCACCAGCTCGGCGACGAAAGGCAGGGCCGATTCATCGACGCCAAGCGCCTGCGCCAGATCTCCTCGAAAAGCATGGAAATGCCCGGGCAGGTTCGAGCCTGGCCGTCTCTCCACCTCGGCACGCTCCTGCTGTAAGGCCTGCAGGCGGCCATTGAGCTCCTGCTGGACGAGACCCGCATCGAACGCCGTTTGCCGCGCGTCAGTAATCTGCTGGGTCAGTATTTCCAGGCGCGCCGCGATCTGCTGCTGATTCTCCTCGAGGGCTGCGGCCGATAATGCCTCCGCCAGTCCAAGCCCCTTGGCCAGGCGTTGGTACTGCTCGGCCTTCAGGCGCCGCTTATCGCACTCCCTGAGCCAATCCGCGATGCGCCCGCGTAATTGATCCAGCCCTGCGCCACCTACGCGCAGGTAGCGCTGACGATGTTGATCGACCACGCCCTTCTGGGCATCAAGTCGACGCTCGCAGTGTTCTCGATCCAGCTCAGCCTGCTTGTGCTCCTTCTCTAGCCTATTGGTTTCAGCCAACCATAGGCGATACCCCTGCTCGGCAAACCAGACCGGAAGAATGCCTTCGAGCACCTGTTTATCCTGCAGCTGTTCTTGTAAGGCCTTGTAACGCTCCCAGCCATCGGCAACCGGTTGTAATGAGCGCTGCTGCTTTCTAGCGGTTTCCAGTTCCCGGTGAATGTCCGTTAGATCATCGAAACTAGTAGCGACCTCGGCAGCCCGCCCGAAAGCGGAGCGGTCATCGAGCACCAACTCGCGAAAGATCTCATCAATGCTATTGAGCTGCTTCAGGCCGGCAGCGCGGTTGAGCAAGGTGAAGGCGTTTTCACCGACTTCGAAGTAATCCCTGAGCCTGGCCAGGAAGGCTTTTTTGCTGGGATACGGCCAGATACCCGTCCCATCCTTCTCCATCTGACGCAACGCCCGCATGCCGCCTGCGTGATGTTGGCTGAGCCAATGCTCCAGCGTCTGCTCGGGGGACTCGCTTAACAGCCACAGTTTTTTCAGATCGGACGCCGAGGAGCTGGTGCCCTCGAACCAGAGTACAGCGCCCAGTCGCACCTGCGCACCGTCACGCTCGAGCGTGGCGGCAATGGCGGTGACCGTCTTACCCTGGCGCGCGATATGAGATTGCTCTACACCTCCGTCTCCAGGGCCGGTAACCCCGCGCACATAGGACACCAGATCACGGTCGCTTTCATGCCCACCTGTGGAAGCCAGGTTGTAGCGCGGGTTGGCGCACAGCAAGGTCATCAGAGCATCCACCAGCGTCGTTTTACCGCTACCCGTTGGGCCGATCACGGCGGTGCCTGAGGGATCGATCTCGGCACGGTGATAGCCCTGAAAGCCGCCCCAGTTATAGAGTTCGATGCTGCTGAGAATGAGGGTCTCGCTGTCACGCCAGAGCAGTGCTTGCTTCACGCCTCGTCCTCCTCAGCAGCGGCAGCCGGGGTAGTCGCGCCCTCCACCTGCTCGCGCAGCCAAACCACCAGTGCCTGCAGGTTCTCCGGGTTGGCCAAGTGGGTAATGATGGGGCGGATGATGACGCGGTCATGGGCGTCCAGAGCCGACACCAAACCATGCCCCTTGAGCTGATCCAGCAGCGTGATGACGCGATTGCGCTCCTTCGCCTCACTGCCCAGCTCGCCCAGGTAAACCTGCAATTGCGGAATCAGCTCATCAACAGCTACCAGTGCCTGAGTGGCGCCCGTACCGCTTTCCTGTTCGTAGGCGATGAAATGCTGGCGCAGAATGGCGATCAGCAGGGACTGCTCCAGGTTCAGCCTTTGCCTGCGCACAAGGGGGTGCGACCAGTCATCCTGCTCGGCCACCTCGCCCTGACGAACGGTGACGAACACCAGCCCGCGAACCTCGTCGACCCCCATGGCCAGGTCGAGGGGTTCCAGGATTGTGTCGACCGCCTCGATATTGGCAAGCGCCGAGCGATACAGATTGGGCTTGTGACTTTCTTCCAGCAGCCCGTACTTGAGCATTTCCTGTACGGCCTCACGTACCCGTTGCGGCGTCCGGCGCTCATCGACCTGAACAGCGGCGCTCATAAGAGGCTGTTCATCATCCATGCCGTCATCCAACGCTATGGGCTCCACCGTCAGCTCCGTTTCGTCGGCGCCAGAGGCGCCTGCAATTCGATCGAAGATCCCTGCCATGCTCACAACTCCCAATCGATGTCCTTGAGTGCCTCGTGGTCGAGTCCGACATAAGGCAGATTGAAGCGCCAGCGTTGCTCATCCTCGTCAACTAGCTCCACGAGCTGACGCTCCTCTTTCAGCACCTCAATACCTGCCTCGCGTGCCATCGCCAACCAGAGCGCAAAGGTTTCTAGGTCGTGAGCAGGTGGAAGCAAAGACGCAAGCTCCCCGAGACTCACAGGGCGCCCCTGCTCCGCCAGCACAGCTAGGGTGTCCTGAATCAGCGATTCACGATCCAGCCCGTCGAAGGCATCCCAGAAGTCATCATCAATCTGCTCCAACCCCGCTGGCTTCAAACTCAGATCCAGCTCGCCCGTATCATCGTCATCCAGGGTCTTGAAGCGGAGACGCTCGATTGCCGGGATACCGGTAATGGCTACGCCAACTGGTGGTAAACATGCAGGCTTACGGCGTTCTGACTGGCGTTGCCAGTCGACGCTGAGCGCTAGATTGAAGAAGTCGTTGAGTAACTGTCCGACGCGATGATGCTCGGCGGCCAGCCCCGTCTTCATGAAGCCACGAACATCGCGCTCGCTTCGGGCGCGCGCTTGGAGCACAGCCTGCGACTCCCGAACCAGGCGTAACGCCAGCCAACGTAGCTCACGTTGCTGGGGACGATTCAGTGCCTTTGGAACCGCTGGATGACGAAGGATGGTGCGCAAACGCTCACGCATGGTTTCCAGCTCAGCGGACTGCCTCAGTTGCTGCTGGAAGCTTTCGAAGACACGCCCCTCGGGAGTGTTGAGTAGAGCATCTTGCCCGTCCAACAACCGATCGACGATTTCTCCACGGTGAGACTGCTCGCTGATGATCGAGTGTCGAAGGGCGCGATCCGCCTCGCGCCAAGAGTCTTCAACTCGTCGAAAGTCCGCGCGTAGGCTGGTGGCCAGGTTATATACCTCGCGTATGCCCTCTATCGCCTGCGCTTCATCAAGCACGATGACGTTGCCAGCCTCTACCTGCGCTAGCTCGTGCTCCAAATCCTGTATTCGGCGGCGCAGGCTGGCAATACGGCCAGTTGGGCTGGGGTTCAGACCCGTTTCCAGGTTTTCGATCTCGCGCTGAACCACCGAAAGGCGAGATGCCGTGGAAGTCATGATCCGACTATCCAGCGAATCGACGAACTGGATGGCGGACTCCAACGCGTCGGTTGCATAGATACGCCCCTCTCGTTCTACGACCAGACGCCGCTTGATCCATTCACGAAGTTCACGACCTGCTTGGAGATGCGTTGCATCTGGGTCGATTTCGTAAAGTTCCTGGCTGGCATAAGCAGCCAGCATTTCGGACAGCGCTTGCAGCGCATCCTCCATGGGGATCCCATCATGCGCCCGCTCGAACAGCGTGCGCAGGCAGCCCAATACGAGCGGAGCACGCCGCGAGGCAAGCAAAAGCCAAGCGGGGTGCTGGCTGCGGGCGGATACATAGCGTTCTGAACGCTGTTGCGCGCTTTCTTCCATGACGGCCACATCGACAAAGGTTGTCTGAGAGCGAGCTTACCAAGCTAACCCGCTGCCTCATGATACGTATTTGTCCTGTCGGGTGGGCTCCGTTTAATGGTCCGCAGGGGTGGTGTCATTTGAATAGAGTGAGTGAAAAGCCAGGCCAGTCGAGGTTTAACGATTTATTCCGGGGGCGCACGCTGGATATTTGCGATTTGGCGGAGGGATCTGTCGTCACGAGGGTGTATTTGGCTAGTTCGGCGAAGAGATCCCTGTGAGCGTATGTGGCAGCTCAGTGGTTTTTGCGGGACTGCCACTGCCATCCTGCGGCAAGCCAGCGCAGCCACGGTGGCTATAGAGCGAAGTCTCGATGACCTATCAGTGAGCTGCTGGTGGATTAGCTGGGTGCGGCATGGGGATAGTGAATTTCCCCGGTGGTATCCCGTCGTTTCCTACTCAAAAAGAGCGGCGTCAGTTTAAAGGCCCAAGTGAGCTTTCACTGGCTTGGTTGCTGTGCCGTAGGCTGGGGCGTTGTAAATCAGGGGGGACAGGTAGGGCCTGTTGTTCTGGCCGGTACACGTCCTGGTGCTACGGCTACGTGAAGAGCTGTCACGCAATCTAAAGGCATTCACCTGAAAGACACTGCTGGCTCAGCCAGCGCAAGCCACTCAGACCTTAACGAGACGCGTATCCAGGCCGAAGCGCTCTTGGCTGATCATTCGATACCTGCCATCGGCCAGCTCGCGACTGACAAGCAAGTTCCAAGAGTGGCGAGTGACGGCGGATGGGATGAGTACGAACGGATGCTCGGCCAGCAGGGCGTCTGCAAACTTCTGCTGGTTAGGTGAAGCGGATGCACTCGTCAGCCAGATAGGATTGGGAACATCTTCAGGCTGTACGACCTTGATAAGGCTTTGATCAAGCACTTCGAAGCATGTGAGCACATGCGCAACCGTATCCAACGCATCGAAGCCGACATGCACCGCCACCTCCAGGATGGCGGTTGAGGGATCTGCCGATGCGTACACAACGTTTCGCCCCGGTGCGTTCCAGCGGCCACCCAGCTTGTGGGCACCAATGCCACTGTCCCAGGTGTCCTTGTAGAGCTCACGGTCGAGGCGCCATGCGTACCATGAGCCAGACCAGGGAAATGGGTTCACTGATAGACCCCGTACTCGATGCGCTCCAGATAGTCCTCGACTGCCTGAAAACCCACTGGGTTGTCGATAACGTCCAGCGGCACGTCACCGTCCAGATACTTGCAAGGGCGCCCTAGCCATTCTTCGGCCAGCTTTTGAGTGCCGAATACATTGATCGCGTGCTCCAGCACCTTCGCGTACTGAAATGCCACGGCGCTCTGTTGGGAGTTGAGGTGTGCTGGTTGCTTGCTGCCCTGGCGCTGAATCGTCCTGATGGACTTGCCCACAATGCGACTCATGATCTTCTTCGTCGAATACAGATCAGAAATCGCAAGCATGTCTTGCACGTCTTTCAGGTCGAAGCCTTTGACCGTGAGCCTGTAGACCATGACCGGACTGAGCTGGTCAGAGTCACTTTGGAAAAGGTATTCCGTTGGCCTACGGGCGGCGGGTGCTGCCTTGCGGGTGCGAGTGCGAGTGCGAGTGCGAGTGTCGGCGGAAACCATAGAGCATTCCTCCAGATGCGACATATGGCATTATTGTAGCGTCATTTGGCGCATCATGCAGCGGGTAAGTGCCTGGCATCTGGTATCGCTCTGTTCGTGGTCTGAATCGATTGAGCGCATTCCTGACGCCCCATTCCGGGTGCTCGTTCCCGACTTGCGCAGTTGAGCTGCTCGGGTGAGTTTTCGTCCACCGGCAGCAATGGCTGGGTAGACGCGTTCGTTACCTCTCCCTGAGCCTGCCCGCTCTTTGCTATGCTACCGGCCTGCGCCGCGGGACTTAGTTGGCAGCGTGCCACTGCCTCCCCCTGCGGACATCTCATCCAACCGTCTTCTGGAGCCGCGATGAAACATCACGTTGTGATCGAAGACTGGGACGGCGATGGCGCCATTCGCCTGCCTGACGACGTTCTACAGGAAATGGGCGTCGACGTTGGGGACACGCTCTACCTCCTTGAGGAATACGTGGGTACGACCCGCTGTCTGGTGCTCAGTAAGTCACCGCGCATTCCTGATCGCGTTGATGAACTGGTTGGCCACTGGGAGTCGTTTGGCGAAATCTCTGCCGAGATAAACGCCAAGGACGAGTGAGCTAACTGCCGCACTAACCCCGACGCATCTTGCACGGCTTTGGCCCCTGCGAGGGTAGAGTCTCCCACCAGAAAAGCATTGCTAACGTTGGGGCTTGCGCACTCCTGGGTTGCCTATATGTAAAAGCAACAGCAGAGGGCAACAAAACAAGTCGCTGCCCCTAGGCCGCCAGCCGCTTGTCGAAACTCAGGTTCGGTGAGAAGGCGGGAGGACGAGCCAGGGGCTGGCTAGGTGTCAAAATCGCTGGGGCCCATTTCGTTTTTTGTGCCCTAGATAACCACCCTTAGATACCGCTAAGAGCTATAAACTGTAGGCAGCTAGATAAGGCCAAAGCTTTGCGGGACGGCACTTAGAGGCATTTTTGAACGCTTGCCGCCAACCAAGATTCCTGTACCGCATTGGCCTCCGAAGGAGGGGTCGTGGGTTCGAATCCCGCCGGGTGCACCAGATATGCTGAAAAAGCCCCAGGTCGAAAGGCCTGGGGCTTTTTTGTGGGCGACGATTCAGTGTTTCTGCAACGCCTCCAACCGCGCTGGCAAGTCCACTTCAGGAAAGCGCTGATGCAAGGCCAACAATTTCTCATCTGCCGCTCTGGTTTCCCCAACGTCACGCAGGTTGATGATTTCCTGCAGCCCCTCCTCCAACGAAGGCAACGCCACCGGCGCGCGCTTACTCAGCTTGGCGCTCGACTCATCCGCCATCGATCCCATAACTTGCGCACGTTCGGCATTGGGCGCGATGGCCAGTCGGGCCACGGGCGCAGGTGCGGACATTGGCGGCGCAGCGGCAGGCGCGGCTTGCTCATGCAGCGCGGAGAAGGTCGCTGTGGAGATTTCGGGTTGCGGCACAGGTGAGCGCATCACCACGCCGATCATCAGCGCCAAGCTTGCAACCGTGGCGAATGCCATTTGCCAGCGTGGCCGTTGGCAGGCTTGCAGCCAGCGTTGCCACAGGTTCGGTTGCGGTGCCGGGGCTTCGCGGCGGGCGGTGTTGAGGATGAAGGCGTCGAGGGACGCGGGCGGCTCGCCGGTGCTGTGTTGACGCATGTGCTGGAGCAGCATGTCGTCGGGGTCCGGGGTGTGTCGGGAGTCGGTCATGCGGGTATCTCCTCGGCCAGCAGGCGGCGCAGTTTCTGCTGGGCGTAACGCAGGCGGCTTTTGACGGTTTCCAGCGGGGCGCCAGTGAGGGCGGCGATTTGCGGCACTTCGAGGTCGCCGTGCAGGCGCAGCAGGAAGACTTCGCGCTGGTCCTCGGGCAGGTCTTGCAGCGCAGCGTCGAGCCGCGCCTGGTCGCGACTCAGGCTCAGCTGCTGCTCGGGGCCGGCACTGTCGTCGGCCTGGGCGTGCAGTTGCTCGTCGTAGCTGTCGTGCAGCGGGTTGTGGATGCCGTGCTTGCGCCAGTAATCGATCAGGCGATTGCGGGCGATCTGGAACAACCAAGTACGAAAACTCGCCCGGCCTTGTGGCTGGGTGGCGCTGCGGATCAGGCTGAGCCAGGTTTCCTGGTAGATTTCCTCGGCCAGTTCGGTCTTGTTGCTCAAGGACACAAGGAATCGGTACAGGCCCTGGCGGTGCCGGGCGTACAAGGCTTCGAACGCGGCGCTGTCGCCGGTTCGGTATCGGGCCAGCAGTGATTCGTCGCTGGGTAGGACGTCTGGAGCGGGCATATCGACGGCTAACTCCCTTTATTCACGGTTTGGCCACAGGTTTAAGGCTCTGGGCCAATTCCACCAGTTGCACAAACTCATTACGCAGCCCGAAGGGGTCGTCGCCTCGGGCCGAGCGGGCCAGTGCGGCGGTGTCCTGCAGGCTCATGCTGCCAGTGTAGCGGCCATCGCCCTTGAGTTGTTGAGCGAAGGCCGCCACTGCGGCGGCGAAACGCAGGTCATCGCTGGCCTTGCTCGACACAGCGCTGATGGGCTGCTCGATCAACTGGCTGTCGCCACCCGCCGCCGGCTTGTAGCGCACACGCAGCATCGCCAGCTCAGTGGATTTATCCTCGGCGGCCGGCGCAGCAGCGTAGCGCAAGGGCTCCAGCCAACCCTTCTCGCCCTTGGGCACAATTTCGTACAGCGCAGTGACCGTATGCCCGGCCCCGACTTCACCCGCGTCGACCTTGTCGTTGTTGAAGTCCTCACGCTTCAAGGCGCGGTTTTCATAGCCCAGCAGGCGATATTCGCTGACGCGCGCCGGGTTGAATTCCACCTGCAATTTCACGTCACGAGCCACGATCGCCAGGGTCGAACTGAGTTGGTCCACCAGTACTTTGCGCGCTTCGCGCAGGTTGTCGATGTAGGCGTAGTTACCGTCGCCCGCATCGGCCAGCTGTTCCATCAGATGTTCGTTGTAGTTATCCACACCAAAGCCGAGGGTGGTCAGGGAAACGCCGCTTTTACGCTGCTCAACCGCCATTTGCTTGAGGCTGTCGAAGTCGCTGATACCCACGTTGAAGTCACCGTCGGTGGCCAGCAGGATGCGGTTGATGCCCTTGTCGATAAACCCTTCGCGGGCCATCTGGTAGGCCAGCTCAATACCCGACGCACCCGCCGTTGAACCGCCGGCAGTGAGTTGGTCGATGGCGTTGCGGATCTTCTCTTTGTCACGACCCGAAGTAGGCTTGAGCACTACACGGGACTCCCCGGCGTAGACCACCAAAGAAACACGGTCTTGATCGCGCAATTGATCAACCAGCAGTTTCAGGGTGCTTTTGACCAGCGGCAAACCTTCGCGACGGTCCATGGAGCCGGATACGTCCACCAGGAACACCAGGTTGGCCGGCGCCAATTGCGCCACGGCGCGGTCGGAGGCCTTGATGCCGATGCGCAGCAACTGGGTGCGCGGGTTCCACGGTGTGGCGGCCACTTCGGTGGTTACGCCAAAGGGCGAGCCGTCGGTGGGCAGCGCGTAGTGGTAGGGGAAGTAGTTGACCATTTCCTCCAGTCGTACAGCGCCTTCGGGCGGCAGGCTGCCTTGGTTGAGGAAGCGTCTTACGTTGGCGTAGCTGCCGGTGTCGACATCCACGCTGAAGGTTGAAACCGGCGTTTCAGCCACGCGATGCACCGGGTTGTCCGGTAGGTTTTCGTACTGTTCGCGGGGTTCGCTGCGGTAGTCCATTGCCACGGACTCCTGCATCACCCTTCGTGCGCTCAAAGGTGCAGGCATCGGCATGCGTTTAACCAGCGCGCCTTGCACTGGAGCGCTTTGCAGCTCGGAGACTGGCGCCGCTTCGTCAGGCTTGGCCACATCGTGGGAAGAGGACAGCCCACAACCGGCCAGCGTCACCAGCAAGGTAACGGCAAAGCCCTGGGCAGCAGGACGCAGGAAGAGCAGAGGACGGGACATGGGCTGAACCTCGTGAATGAATGATCCGTTCACAAGGTCAGACGCAAGGCGCTGGCTGTTCGGGTTAAACCGTTCGGCGGGACAGAAACACCTGCCCCGCCGAACCGTTCAATCAGTCAGTGCCGTATTTCGGGTTACGCGGACCGTACAGGATCCCCGCGCGCTGGCCCGGCGACAGCAGGCGCGCACTGGTGATACCGGCAATCGGATGCGCCGCGTCGGTAGAACTGTTGATCACTTGCTTGACCGCCGCCGTGATCAGCATGCCGACGATGCCGCCGCCGTTGTTGTTGCCTTCCTCGCTGGACGCATGCGCCGAGCCGGTCCACAGGGTGGTGCCGGTGCGCAGGTCGACCAGTTTGGCCGAGGCCGTCACGGAGGTGTCGCTGGAGATCAGCATGTACTTGGTGCCGTAATTGGTCACGGTGATGTACAGCGCCGAATCCGCACCAAAGATGTCATGCAGCTTCGCCGGTGGCACCGCCTGGATATCGTTGGCGGTGGTCAGGCCGTTCTGGCGGAAGGTTTCGTCCACCAGGGCAATCGGCAACACGTAGTAGCCGGCTTCGGCCAACGGGTAGGTCACTTGCGAGACCATGCTGTAGGACGCCTGTACTTCCGGCGATTCATTGATCGGCGGCAGGACCAGGATCGACTTCGGTCGTGCTTGTTTGTAGGCCGTGTAATCAATGGTCTTGGGGGCTGCGCAACCGCCGAGCAAGGCCAGGGCCAGCAAGGCGCCAGTGAGTTTCAACAGGCTCATTTAGTGGCGACTCCGGTCTTGGCGTTTTTCAGCAAAAAGTCCATGTACGAGGCAGACTCAGGGAACAGTGCCTTCTCGGTGCGGAATTCCTGCACCATCTGGTCATCCTTGCCCATGCTCAGGTACAGCATGCCCAGGTGGGCGTGGTAACCCGGCGGGGCCTTGCGGCCACTGGCGTTGATCTTCTGCAGATCCCGCTCCAGCGCCTCGACCTGCGCCTCCTTGGGCTCGCCCTTGAAGTACTCGTAAACCTGCGGCTGGTAGCTTTCCCATTGGTACAGCGGCTGGGGCGCCGTCTGGCACCCGGCGACCGTCGCCACTGCTGTCAGCATCAGCGCCAACTTGACTGCCTTGCTCATCCTTGTACTGCTCCTTGAGGTGCTGCTGATCAGTTGCGTGGGTTCCATGCGCCGGCGTTGATGCCGTCGACAAGGCGGTTGATGGCTTCACGCATGGCCAGGTCGAGGACCTTGCCATTGAGGGTGGAGTCGTAGCTGGCGGTGCCGCCGAAGCCGATCACTTCGCGGTTGGACAGCGCGTACTCACCGGCGCCCTGGGTGGAATACACCACTTCGGAGGTGCTGATGTTGACGATGTTCAACGCGACTTTGGCGTAGGCCACTTGGGTCTTGCCACGGCCAAGGATGCCGAACAGCTGGCGGTCGCCGGTTTCTTTGCGGCCGAACTCGGTCACGTCGCCCGTCACTACGTAGTCAGCGCCTTTAAGCTTCTGCACGGTGCCTTTGAT
Source organism: Pseudomonas sp. FH1 (assembly GCF_000510895.2). Classification (NCBI taxonomy): domain Bacteria; kingdom Pseudomonadati; phylum Pseudomonadota; class Gammaproteobacteria; order Pseudomonadales; family Pseudomonadaceae; genus Pseudomonas; species Pseudomonas sp. FH1. The sequence goes on along the minus strand of NZ_AOHM01000052.1, from coordinate 65,348 downwards.
CGCGGCTTCCTGGGAGATCTCGCCCATGTTGTCGCGGTCCAGCACGCTGAAGCGGTTGGTCTGCTGCAGGTGGGTGATCAGGATGGTCTTGGCCTGGCCGCCGAGGCGGTCAACACCGTCGGAGAAGATGCCGCGCATGTAGCTGGAGCGGTTGTCGAACTTGCCCACGGCAATCGGTACACGCACGCCGGAATAGGCGACGTTGGCGCTGGCGACTTGTTCCACCGGCATGGCGCGGTTGCTCTCCGTGGCGCAACCGGCCACGGTCAGCAGCGCTGCGGCGGTGAAGCCGGACAGCAGGATTTTGGACAGTGTTTTCACAGGGTGCTCCTAAGTGGGAAAACGGGTGCGGCAGCTGACGCTAGCGGGACGGAATGCCACGCAGGTCGTCAACGATGAATCGGCTCAACAAACCGGTGTAAAAGGTCTCGACGCTGGAGTTGCCGGAGTTGGTCAGCACCCCGGCCATCGTTTTCATGTTCTGCCAATCGCCCTTGTACCCGCCAGGCATCAGCCCTTGGCGAGCCTGAGAGAAATGCAGCACCTCGGCGCCGGCTTTCTTGATCTTGACCTGGTAGTTGAAGTCGACACTGGCAAGGATGGTCTTGTCATCGACGATGGCCGTCATGAAACCGCCTTGGGTGTCTTGTATGCGCCGGGTATAGATGACGTTCACATCCAGCAGGTAATCGGCCTTGTCCTTGCTGCTGGCGTAGCGCTTGGACTTGAGCAGGCGGTCGACCAGATCGACACCGAGTTGCTGGCGCACTTTGTCATCCGGCAGGAAGCGTTCGTTCTTGCCCACCACCTCGACGTCGAAGGTGTCGAGCCAGTAGGTCGCAGTCTTGGGAATGGTCACAGGCGCCGGGGAGATGTAGTAATCCGGCTTGGAAGCACAGCCCGCCATAAGGCAGGCCACGAGCAATACGGCAAACACACGCATGTATGAATTCGTCCCTGAAAAGTATCGAGCCTTAAACAATCGCGGCATTTTACGGAGTTGAAAGGCGTTCTCAAGCTGTTTTGACGCCCTGGCAGCGCCGTTTTCCTGGCGCTTGCGTGCAAGCCTCTGGCGAAATCTCCTAAGGCTTTGTCAGGAAAACAAAAACGATAGTGGCTATTGGCCTTTACGCGATAAATAAAAAGGTTTGCCAGCCGGCCTCATTCTACTAACCGGCCACGGCTGCACCCTCCCCGTCCTGCTCACGTGTTGATCACAATCGTCTTGGCCAACATATCGCCCAAGCGACGGCGCAAACCGAACAGTGCAAAAAGACCGTCCAGAACACTGAACAGCAGCTTCGGCACATTGCGCAAAAACGACTGGAACAGCGTGCAGTTCATTGGATACGGGTAACCCACCACCGCCGTGCGGCATACCCGCTTACCCAGGCTCTGGCCGTTGGGTAACGCATCGCAAAACAAAAGGTACCCGAAGGCTGAGAACATCAGCACATAGCGCAAGCCAGTAAACAACATCGGACCCGCCAGCGAGTGCAAATAGAGATAGGCGTAGTCCAGGTTGCGCATCAAAAACAGCAGGAAAAACACCACGGCCATATCGATGAAATAGCCGAGCAACCGCCGGAACGGACTGGCTAGGTCCCAGGTTTGTGCAGCCGATACTGAATCGTCCATAACGTGCTTATCCCCGGCCATTGTCATAAATATCCGCCAGGCCGCGCACGCTCGTCAGGTTGCCGGTCTGGATCACGATGGTCTTGGCGAACATGTCGCCCAGGCGCGTCCTGGATTCCATGAAGATCCACACCCAATCGATGACCACCAGCGCGCCGGAGTTACGCGTGAATGATTGGGAAATGCTGCAGCCTTTTCGGGTCTTGCGGTCGACGGTGGCAATGCTCAGCAGGCGCTTGCCCAGGCTCTGGCCGTTGGGGAGCGCATCAGCCAGCAGGAAGTAGGCGAAGGCCGCAAAAAACGCGGAAATAAAACCCGCCTTGGGCGTCACCGCAGGAACGTAGGCAGACAGCGCCCCGGCGGCGAATTTGAGGATGAAAAAAATCAGCACGGCGATGACGCAGTCGATAAGGCGCGCGGCCAGGCGGCGGCCGATGCTGGCCAGGATGGTCGGGCGTTTAGCGGTGTTGCTTGCGTCCATGCGGTGTTGCTCCAGCTTTAAGACGGAAAATTGGTGTCGACAAAGTTTCTGGCAAAGTCTTCGGCGTTGATTGGCACACCGGCATGGGCGAATTTTGCCGAATTTGTGCGCCAAACAGCACGGATTTTTTCCTCCAAGGAGGTCGGAAACTCCATCTGAGAGGCGACGACATCAGACCAACTGCCTTGCGTCCCATACAGCTCGCGCAACTTGGGTTCGAGTGCCGTCAAATCGGCGCGTTGCTGGTCGGACAGCGCCCCAATGGCCGACAGGACATAGCATTCAAGAAGACGGAGAAAGGGCTTTCCTGCATATCGATTCATCATCAAAAACGCTCAACGAACATTGAAAAATCAAAAGGACCAAACCGACTGCCTATCCAAGCCCAGCCAGCTTCAAGGCGTTTGCGGCTGCTTTGAATCAGCGCAAATTTGCTCCCACCCTTTTTCAATCACACCCGTGTACTTGCCGCACGATGCCCCTTTTAACTGAGACTCCATAAAATCGCGTTCCGGCTCGACCCACAGCAGACCAACCAGATAGGCCGCACCCGCCGCAAGCATCAGCAGCGCCACTGTCCGAGTCAACATAAACCGGAGCGTGGCTGCGGCAGTGCGAGACCGCTCAAACACAAACGCGAACAACAGGCCAATGCCGCACCACACAAAGACGCCGGCCGCCACGCCCAGCACTGAAGAGCTGCGGTCGAGGTAGAGCCAGGCCAATATGAATACGCTGGCGCTGCCGCACATCACCAGCAGGCACAACCACTGCACAACCCGACACGCCCCACTCGAAAGGCTCATGGGAACGTCGTACCGATACGCGCCCGGTCATTTGAGAACCAGATGCCCGTCACCTTGCCCACCACGTCCTCAACCGCGACCTGGCCCATGAAGCGGCTGTCGTTGCTGCTCCAGCGGTTGTCGCCCAGCAAAAAGAGGTGCCCTGGCTCGACCGTGACCGGTGCCATTTCAAGGGATTCAGGCCCTTTTACGCGGTCGGCCGGTGCGTGAAACAACCCGAGGTTTTCGCCGTTGTGGATCAGTTCACCGTTCACCAGGGCTAACGTATCCCCAGCAACACCCGCCACGCGCTTGACCGCTTCAGTGCCATTCCAGCGGTACACCACGATATCCCCCACCTTGGGCGGACCAGCCCGCAGGTCCGTCAGGATGTAGTCGCCAATGGACAGCGTCGGCACCATCGACCCGGATGGGATGTAGTAATTTTTGAACCCCAGCACGGGTACCCGCAATACATCGAGCATCAGTACCGCAATCACCATCACCCCGACGTAAAGGACATGGAAACGCTTGCGTGGCACATTGGGCGGTCCGTTGTAGCGACGCGCGAGCACGGCGGACAGGATGGCTGAGCCCAGCTTGACGATGATCAAGAAGGCGAATAGCCCATACAGCCCAATGGGGGTAGCGACCAGACCCAGCGCGCCCAGCAACGCGAAACCGCCGTACAGCAATACGGCGACCCCGATACCCCACTTGATACGGCCGACATACACCAGGCCCCAACCGGCCACCAGGCAGGACATGAGGAAGGCCAGGAGCGAGTATTTTACGGATTTCATCGATCATCCTTGAAGAGGTAAAAAGCATCTATAAAACAAGAAAATCCGACGTTCAACAAACATTAGACAACCACAAGACAAAACCTAGAATAAAGCCAGCTCCAGACATCTTGAGATAAAGCGGCACATTCTCCTTTATAAGCACGGCAACGTCCTCGCCACCACTCAACCAATACCCGGCAACCTGAAAGAACACACACATGAACAATAGGCCGAACGCACAGGCGCAAGGAAGATAGACTGCGAGCCACCAAGGTTCATTTCTTCTCATTACCGTCTCTTTTCTTCAAGAACAAGGAGCAGACTTATCAAAATAAATAAGTCCGTCCTCTTTACACTTTACCCACCTTACAGACCGCGCTTTTCTTCATATTCATTAATCAACTGCAAGCCATATTGGCAATTTCAACCCAAGACGAGTTTCAGCTTTACAAATCCACTCATCAGCAATCCCGTCACCATAATCAGCAAACCCAACGAAATCCGACTCTTCAATAAGATCAATTGCTCTCGAATAGTCCACGTCTAATTGCTCTCCGCTACGAGCCCGCAACCTCCAACAATCCGACTAATTTATCTGCGGGGGATTGCCGCCTTTTTTATCATTTTTTCAAAGTCAGATTTTCGGCTTTCCTATGCACAACAGCTCAACTCAGCAAACCATATAAAAAATAAGAAAATTTATCACATAACTTTCTAACACTCATGTCAGAAGAGTCTACCTCTACCACAGCCCAGTTCTCGCTCACATCGAAGCCGAAACACCGTCCCTGCATGTCATCTCCGAAAAATCGAATATCCCGTAGCGCTATCGCTGTACCTGCATCAAAAATTTCATCAGCCTCTAAAAAGCCGCCATAAAGCATGATGCCCGCATCGTCAATCTCCCCAGCTCCGAACGTTCTTAAGAATGCCAAATAATCTTCGGGGACATCCTGAAAAGCTGCTTGGATCGCACGTAAAACAGCTTCCTCCACAACAACGAGCCCATCTAAAAAATGCTCATCTTTTTTCTTGCGCATCAGGGCTTCAAAGTTCTCCATTACCACCTCTCTATTTTTTGTCTGAGAAAATTTCTCGCGCTACGCTTCCGGCGCGGTGGATGCCACCTTGGTGTTGATCCGGGGAAATAGAGGTCAGACCACCATTGACATTTGAAAGTCATCTCTTTGGGCGACCAGCGAATCCTCTAACGGTTCGCTTACCCAAAGCTTGTGCTATCTGCGACGAATACTTTCCCGTTCCGAACACGTAATGTCTATTTGTAGCACCTCTGATTTGGTCGATTACTTCTTGCTGAAGCTCATCCTTGAAGAGACGACGATACGCCTCAGTTCTCTGATCGACATTACTACCCAATTCTTTATAACAATCATGAGGCGTTATAAGGGCTGAAGGTTCCAGCTATGCATTTGCACGGTAGCTCATCCAACGATACTCAGCGGGATGATCCACCATTCCCGCTCTGACGGGATTCATTTCTATATACCGATAACAGGCCATCAAATAGCTTTCGTGCTGCACGATACAAGAAAGATAACGACCTTCCCACAGAGTACCTGTGCGTTGATAAGTACGATTTATATTTTGGACATAACGCTGACCAAGCCCTTTCATTAACGAACCAGCACCAAGATGGGTAGTTGGAGTCAGTAATACATGCACGTGATTCGTCATGAGACACCACGCGTGAATTTTGCAATCATGAGTTTCCGACAAAAGCTATAAGAGGTGGATCTAAAAAAATTTAATCATCTTCTGAATAGAAACAAACCGAACGATTATTTCCGCGCTGAATGATGTGCAGCGGAAGACCTGGTACCAACAACCGAGGACAACGAGCCATAACAACCCCTTGATTTCTGAAAGAGGTCAGCTTAGTCGCCTGCAACAAAAGCAAAGAAAAAATAATGATTTCAATTAAATAAAATTTTTAAAGAGCACAAGTCGTTATAAATAGCGAAAACCATTATATACGTTAATGAAACATCACAAAAAAAGTTAAACCCTTGTATGGATTTCGCTGAAAACGTGGTCTGACCCCGATCCCCCTGTGATGGGAATTTTAACCGTATAAGTAGCGACTAACCCGTCGCCACAACTCGGGGTAGCCGGAAGCTAAAGACCTGCAAACCCTAAAGGAGCACCATTCCGAGACATCCTATCCATGACTTCAGCATGTCGCTGATTTATAGATAGCATTTTATCAGGACACGCGTAAAACTATAATTCTATATCTGCTGCACTCATGGGGTTCTTGTCCCAGTACTAACAATGCTATCGAAACCATTGGACCGAATGAAAGCTTTAGCCTGAGCCTCAACCTTTTGCACCATTCAACTCCTCAATGCTGGCAACGACAACACTTCATCGTACTTTGGCCAGTCTTCCCTCGCGCGTTTGAGCACACCTCGCATCAACTCGTCCAACTCAGGCACTGGTTGCTCGGGCGGCAATTGGTCAAAGGGCGCGGCCAGCAGCGGATGATCAATCTTCTGCGGATTGGCTAAACCTTCCCACTGGCGCAGGCGCAGAATATAGAGAATTTCCACTGGCACGCGCTCCAAGTGCCAGTCCCGATTGAAGTCGTAGGAATTCTTCTGGCTCTCTTTGCCGGTTTGCCAAGTGTGGCGGTCACACGCGGCCAACAGGCAGGGCATCAGATCGTCGGGGCTTGGAGTGCGCCACTTGGTCAACAAGGCTTCGTAGATGGGTTCGTCGTAAGCATAAGCAGGCCATTGATGCGAGACATCGCCCACCCAATCGGCAAACATGCGCAGCATAAAGGCTTGGGCGCGGCGGTGTTGCTCTTCGTACTCAATCACTAATTGATGCCCACGGTTGAGAGCCGCATGGGTGAGATAGCCCTGATGGATGACGGCATCCTTCCAGCCTAGGACCGCCATGGCGGCCATCATATTGGTGGCGGTTTGGATGCTGTAGTTTTGGCGGCGTCGATCATTGCCTGCCGCTTTGGCAATAATGTCGAACTGGCCCGCCCAGAAGAACAACTGCCAAATTCCTACTTGGTAATAGCGCAGCCAATGGGCCAATTCCAGAAGCCATTGCGGATTATCTGGTGCGTTTGCCAATACCTTGTGGGCTCGTGTGACGGCCATCCATTCGGAGCTACTACGCGTAACGTTGTCACTATTCGGTACAGGCATTGATGGCTTCGCAAATGCATCGCCGCGCTCAACATATTCACGGATGCCATTCAACTCGTATTCATCTGAGACGTGTGGCCCCTTGACTATGCGCCCCAGCACACTTTTGTAGGAGGGCCATTCCGAGTTTACGCCCGAACGCTCGCACTGAATTACTTCTTGGTCCATGGTTCCACCTTAAATTCTGCTATACCTGTTTTACTGGAAGCGGGAACACCGACTTTGACTGTTACACCTTGAACCTTGGCTTTTCCTGAATCCAACGCCGCTTGCAAAGCATCGCGTAAAGCAGGATCAGAGTCGGCACATGGTACTTTTGGCATATTGTCGTAGGCCTTCAACACGGCCTGCAAAGGTATCAGAATTAAAGGAGACAGATTTATTAATAGCCTACCGATCAGCGTCACATTTAAATAAATCCGCCCCCTTTATCTTTACACAAACTAACTCATACTATAATAACTATAAAGATCCGAATCCGGCCAAAACTCATCATATGCGGTCAATATACTTCGAAGGGCCTCACTACGAGGATCTTCTGAAGGGTTCATTTTTGAAATTACAAATTCTTTTATTTCAGGCCACTGCAACTCACGCATGCAAAATGCCACAGCTTCAAATGGCGAGTTCCTAGATGTTAAAATCAGTTTAAATCTATCTATAAACCACTCTCTATAGTCCGGATGTTTTTTTACAAACTCTAAAATATTTAACAATGACATCTCATAGGAAATTTCCAGCTCTTCACTAAAAGCGGCCATAGCCACATCACAAAGAATATCAAACTGTTTAATAATGTCATTCATTTTGGCACCCAAGCAACTTTTCTTGGATTACCAAGATCTGGCACCCAGACTTTTTCTATGTATTTACCAGTCACATCAAGTCCTTTTTGAGAGAACGCATTTTCTGCTGCGATCTGTGCAGCGCGACCGGAAGGTTCATAATGCTCAGAAGTATTATCTATATATTTAACTTCCCCGCGCACAATTTTCACCTCACCAGCTGCAATAACGGGCTTACTATTCGCAAGGTCAATGTGGAAAATAGGGGTCAGACCACCAATATAAGTTTTAGCAGTAATCGTGTTCTGCCCCCTATTTTCCCCTGCTGCTTTTTAATAGTTACCAAGCCCGCGACATTTCCACAAAATGGCATAGGGCAGCTCGTCATCCAATATGTCTGTCGAGCGAAAATAGTAGACCACTGACGCGTTCTCGAGGCTTTTGTGAACAAAGGCACCATCGGACATTATGCGGTAAGAGGCATGTTCCATAACGTCCCCCACGGCCTTCAACGCTTGCTTGATTTGACCATAGGTCGTGCCTGCCGTCTTTGGTATCAATTCCGCAGGGGGACTACTGACAGCCATGTCATCACGTTCAACTTCTCTGAAATAGGCTCGACGAAACGCTGCCTCGCTGGTTGCCCAGTAAAAAGAAACTAATCGGAGTTTGTCCTGACCATCCTCGTTAACGGTGTCGGCCAAGCAAAATTGATTATCGCAAGTTCCATAAACACCCTCATCGATGAGTGAAAGTGCCGCTCCGGATGTATCAAGGACATCACCTGCTTTTTGCTCAAGCAACAACGACCAAGGAATCATCACCACACCCTCCAGAATTATTGCGGCCATTTGAATATTTTGCCTTCGACCCTGCCAGCCTTGAGTGCATTTTCAGCTGCCGTTTTATGCGGTCCCTCTGGCATATTTTTGACCGAATTTACGATCTCGGTTTGCCAGGCCTGCAGTTTTGAAGCCGGCACCGATGAAGGATAACGTCCCCCTTCCGCTCGATACTTAGCGTCCCAAACAATCAGTGAACGAATCGACGGATCATACGTAATGAAATCTGCACCGGGTAGCGATGCTTTTCCGGGACCGGAGACGCCTATCTGGCCGGAGTCCAATGTCTGGTGCCATCCACGCGCTTCGCCGATTGCGCCGTTCAGTTCTGAGAAAGGACTACGCCCATAGTTAACGTTGGCGAGGGTGACAACATCGGCATCAACCATTGGTTTTGGGGTCGCCGGTATAACATTTCTTTCGACCAGAACACTCGTTTCCCAGTCACCCTGCCCCCCAAAAGCATTCTCATTCTTGGCTACCACACCTTTAGTAGACCCGGCGACCGACTGTCCTTTAAACACGCTCGGCAAACCGGCAGCCGATGCGTTCAAAGCCCCAAGGAAAATGTTCTTGGCGCCGTCGCTTGAGTCACCGTTATAGGCCTGCACGCCACCATAAGTGATCTGCAATACGCCGCTCTCAGCGGTCACCAACCGTACAGCCAACCCCACGCCCCCGCCCAGCACATACAAAGCAGGCGTGCCAATTGCAGCCTCCCCTTCGTAGTGCTGGTTAATGAGCATTTTCTGTTGCGCGTCGCGGTAAAGCTGTTCGTTTTCGCTAGGAAAGCGGTTCATCTGCGCCAACAAATCGCCGGGATAGAGCCGTTCTAGCGAAGCGTCTTTATTGAAGCTCCCAGCCGCGTACGCCACATCGTTGCTTTGTCGCAGAGGACCGGGCCGCATAAGCGCGTAGATGCGGCGATCAGCCTCACCCTGTCCATACGCCGCAACGAGTGCGTTTGCGTAATCCGTGAGGTACGCCTGTGCTGCGGCTTTATCGGCAGCCGACATCGAGTCTGAATTGCGGCGCAGGCGCTCAACCAAGGCATCTGAAATCTGATCTTGCTGATCGAGCGCGATAAGCGTCTTTGCGTCCTCGATGGTGTACTTTTTGTGCTTGATCGCGTCGCGAGCCTTTTGTAGCAAAGACTCGTTAGCCGGGCTCAACAGGTTATTTTCAACCGCGTTTTTCCCAACCTGCGCCGCTGCCACCGCATCCAGCGCGCCCTTGCCGGTCAGCGATCCAGAAAGGCCACCCGCCAAGGTCGAAAGACTGGCGATTGTCTGTTTTTGCTCTTGGGTCAGGCTTTCATTACTGACGACGCCATACAGATGCTCCTTGATCAGCCTGGCGGTTTCTTCCGCCGCCACAGCACCGGCTGCGCCAGCAAGTGCTGAGTTACCGCCAGCCTTGGCGAGCACAGCACCCAGTACCGCATGGGCCATCAGATTGGCTGTGGGGTCGCCCTTGGTCCTGTCCCTGATTGTTTCTGCCAGATACGGCGCCGCCGCCCCCGCCAACGCGCCCCCGACGCTACCGCCCATGGCCGCTTGCACCACAGCCGTTACCGCCTGGCTGGCCTTCTGGAAGCTGCTCCCTACGCCATAATCCTGCTGGGCACGTTGGTTGATCTGATCCCGCGTCGGGTTAGCAACCCCTTCCTGCACGAGCTTTTCTCGGGTCGCTTTGTTGACGTCGCTATTAGGGTCGTCAGCGGCCTTGATCCTCGCCGCAGCAATCGCGTCGCCAATCCCCTTGGTCAACTCCATCGAGCTTTTGACCAAGTCCATGCGCTCTTGCATGGCCTTTTCATCAGGCTTGTCGAGGCGCTGGTTAGCATTCGCTGTGTCGCGGTTCAAACCGACGAGGTCGTTAGCGCCCTCGGGGTTGCGCACTAGGATCGCGCCTTCGCTGACAGCGCTGCGCGTATAGCTGTGATCCGAATCATTAAGCGCCATGCCATACAGGGCACCTGGAGTCAGCGTGCCCACGCCGCCACTGTATGAACCGGAGACGCTCACGCCCGCCGATTTGCTCTCAATCTCGCTTTTGTTCTTGATGTCGCTGACCAGCAGTCGATCTGTCAGCAACAGGTTTCTATCGGCGGTGGCTTCACTCGCAATCACTGCACCTTGCAAAGTGGTGTTCTTGGCCACGTCGATGGTGTAGCCACCTTTGCCGGCATAGAAACCGCTCTGGTCGGTGACAGCCTGGTAGTCGCTGTTCATCTTCGACGCCGCCAGGTTGGCGGACGCTGCCACGGTTGAGCCGTAGCAGAACGGTGGAACGCAGATGCTCGCACCAAAGCCCGCGCTGTCCTGCTTGCTCTTGGATGTATCGGTGTCCTGGCGCGACAGGATGTTGAGGTTGCCGCCGATGTCGGCATCGATACGATCAGCCCGTACCTGTGCCCCGATCAGGCTGGTGTCCTGGCCGCTGCGCAGTACCAGCGAGCCGCTGTCCAACGTGGTGTTGACCTGGGTAACCGAGCCACCCGAACCCAAGTTTTTGGCGGTTTGTGCGCCAAGGTCGAGGGTGAAGCCATTTTGCTCGCCGATGTTGAAGCTGGCGCCGATGGCAGTGCGATTGCGTGAGCCATCGTTTTTGCGGTCGGTGGTGTTCTGCGCGCTTTGCATCAGGATGTTGTTTTTCGCGGACAGCAACGTGCTGTCGGCTTTCAACGTACTGCCGGTAATCGTCAGGTCACCCAACGTGCCCGGCGCGTCGCCCGCAGCAATGATCGACAGTTTGCCCCCGACGTTGAGGTTGCTCTGGTGAACGGTCTGCGCCGCGTATTCGCTGCTGCTCTTGGTACGCGTGTTAGCCAGTTCGGTGCCGATCTTGATCAGCGAACCGTTGCCGGCGGAGCCACCGGTTTTGTTCTTGAAGCCGGTGCTCTGCTTATTGAGCTCGCCGCCCTGGTTATTGAGGTTGTAGAGCGACAGCGCCGCCTGGGCGATTTTTACCGCTTTGAGGCGCGGGTCGTCGGCACTGCGAGCGGCCTCTGCGGCGTCGCGAATGCTGTTGGCGGTATCGACGACAGAGCCCGCGACAACACGGCCTACTGCCAGACTTTTCGAACTGTCCTTACTGGTCTGACTGGCAGTCTCCACACCCGAGGTGACGGTGACATTGGCACCACTCAACTCCATGTTCTTGGTGCTCACCAGATCACTGGCCACCACCGTCAACTCACGCCCCGCCGTCAACGACACATTGCCCGCACTCGAGCCAATAGTGCTGCCGGTCAAGGTCATCTCATTGGCCGTGCCGTTGTGCTTGGAGCTGTTGATATACAGCTTCTGGTTGCCGGTCATGTCATCCAGACCGAGCTTGTTGCCGGTCAGCACACCGGTCAGGTCGCGATTTTTTTCCTTGTGCATGTCGGTGCGGGCGAAGGTGTTTTGCGCCGCGTCGATGGTCAGGTCGCGACCGGCTTGCACGGCGAGGTCGCCGGTGCTGACCAGGTTGGAACCGGTGACGGTAGCGTCGCGCTTGGCGGCAACCGTGACGGTTTCGCCGGAGACCATGCTGCCCATCGCGGTGGTGCGTTTTTCGTCGACCTTGTCCTGGACCTTGCTCGACTTGAGCCCGCCCCAGCTGCTTTTGCTCTCCTTGCGCTCATGGCGGGCGCTGTCGGAATTGCTCACGGCCAGGATGTTCACGTCCTGGCCCGCGACCAATTGCGTCGCGCCTTTCTCGGCGGTGACCGCGCTGCCAGCCAGCAGCAGGTCTGCACCGGCTACGACGGTGCTGTGAGTACCTGCACTGACAAGACTGCCGACGTTGTTCACCACGTCGGTTTCGTCGAGGCGGAATTTCTTGCCCTGGGACGTTTTCTTGGTCTTGCTGTAGAAGCTGTAGTCCTGGTCTTCGGCGGTGCGCAGGCTGAGGTTTTTACCGGACACCAGGTAAGCCTCGCTACCGGCATTCACCTGGCTGGCCACCAGTTGCAGGTCTTGCCCGGCACTCAGGGTGGCGTCGCCACCGGCCTTGATCACGCTGGAGACTTGCTGGACGTGGTCTTCGATGCGGGTGACTTTTTTCGAATTGAACGACGAATGTTGCTCGTTGGCCGCCGCGATGGCGTTGAGGTCGCGGGTGGCGACAAGGTTCACATCGCGCTTGGCTTCCACTTGGCTGGCGACGGCGCTGATGTCGCGACCGGCGATCACGTGCAAATCGCGGCCGGCTTCGACCACGGAGCCCTGCTGTGCAATGTTTTTGAAGCTCGAACGGGTGCCGACGGCGCTGCTATTAATCGTTTGCGCAGCGATGATATTCACGTCGCCAGCGGCTTGTGCCGTGGTATCCGCAGCACTTTTGAGCACGCCGCCGACGTTGTAGAGGTTGGCACCGGCTTTCAACGCCAGTGCATCAGCAGATTCGATACGCGCGGCACTGTCGACAAAGTCGCTGCGTTCAGTGCGATAGGCACTCGCGCTTTCGTGAGTGGTCACGCTGCGCTCATTGAGCAGGTCGGCACCGGCGACGAGGTTGACGTCGCCACCGGCAATCACGCCGCCGCCACGGTTGCTCAGGTTGTTGCCGCTGAGCAGGTCGAGGCGTCCACCGGCTTGCATCAGGCCGCTGTTGGTGAGGTTGCCGCCGGCGTTTGCCAACAGGCTGCCGGTGGCGCGCAGGGTGCCGGCGTTATTGAGATTGCTGCCGGTGATCAGCCGGACGTCGCTGCCGGAAATCAACGCGCCATTCGGCGCCAGGCGGTTGCTGGCCTGGGCAAGGTAAAGCACCGGCACCAGCACCTGTTGCCCGGCGACGGTAGTGTTTTCCAGCCACACGATATCGTGAGTCAGCGCCGCAACCTGCTCGGCGGTAAGGCTCACGCCGACCGACAGGTTCAACGCGCTTTTGCTGCTGATGGCGTTGTCCATCAGGTGCTTGAACAGGTCGGCATCGCTGGTCTGGCCGTCGATGAAACGCTGGCCGGTGCGGGCGAGCACGGCTTGCTGGATCAGGCGCTGCTCGTAGAAGCCATCACCGAGGCGGCGCTGCGCCGTGTCGGGGTCGTAGCCGAGCTTGGTCAGCATGTAATCCGAGCCCAGGAACTGACGCATGTCGGTAAACAGCGGGTTGGTTTCGATCAGGTACTTGTGCGGGTTAGCCGCGAACTGGCTGGTCGGCAGGCCATTCACGCCCTTACCGTCGTTGAGGTGGAACAGCCCGTTCTCCCCGGTCGGCAGGTCGAAGCCCGGCAGGCCGAGTGGGTTGACCTGCTGCTGGGCAACGTCCGGCGGCAGTTGCGGGTTGAGGCTGACCTGGGTCGAGTAGCCCGGCGCCTGGGTATTGGCGCCGCTGCCCACGTAGGTGTAGCCGCCGCGTACCACGGTGTTGTCGATACCGGCCTGGGCCACCACATCCACAGCGCCGCCTGCCTGGATGACCGCGGCGTAGCGTTGGTCGGTGGGCGACAGTTCGGTGGTCTTGCCAAGTTCGACCAGCTCCTTTTGCATCATGCCGATAAAGGCGGCCATGCCTGCTTCAAGACCGCCGAGGTTGTTGGCGTCGTAGCCAGCACCGTCAACGGAATACTGGCGGGTGAAATTCGCCGCGTAGAGGTACCAGCCTTGCGGCTTGCGCTCGCGTTCAGACATGAAGAAACGGTCGTGCTGGGTGTCGTGGGTCACCAGGCCGATGTTGCTCAGCTGGTTGACGCGCACGCTCAGGTTACCGCCGGCGGCGATGCTACTGCTGCTGTTGAGCAGATCACCGCCGGTCAACAGCATGTTGCCGGCCGAGGTGATACTGGAGGCGGCTGAAGCCTCCTTGACGATCAGGTGTTCGCGCTGGGTGATCTGGAACGGACGGTTCTGTTTGCCGCCGTCACAGTCGCCACCGGTCACGCCCTCGACACAGGCAACGGGGGTGATGGACGCACTGTAGATGCCCGACTCGGTGGTGAGCACAGTGCGAATGTTCTGGATCGTGCTGGCGGCCAGGGTCAGGTTGCGCTCGCTCTCGATGGTCCCTGAGCTGTTGATGATGCTGGTCGCCAGCCCACCCTGGCCGTCGCGATCAACGCGCAGGTTGCCCATGGCGTAAATGTTGGCGCCGAGGTTTTTCAGGCGCTCGACGCGCAGGTTCATATCGCCGCCGCTGAAGATCAGGCCATGGTCATTGAGCAGGTTGCCCACGGACAGGTCGAGGCTGCCTTGGCTGGCGACGGCGCCGCCAACTGTCCAGTCCAGGCCTTTACCGACCAGTGCACGGGTGCCGAGCAGTTTGCCGCTGGCTGTCTGTTGCAGGCTGTCGACATTGACGGTCAGGCGCCCGGCCTGGATTGCGGTGCTGTTGGTCCAATGGGTTTTATCGAGGGTCAGGTCGCCATTGGTTACCAGGCTGCCGCCGACATCGTCGAGGCTGATGCCGCTAAGATCCAGCACGCCAGTGCCCACGTGCAGCACTTTGCCGCCGGTGTTCTGGAAAGTGCCGGCGGCGAGGCTCAACTGGTCGTTGGCGGTTTCCAGGCTGCCGCTGTTGTTCAGCAAGCCGCCGATGGCGTAGCGGGTTTTACCTACCTGGCCCACTGCACGCATCTGGCCGCTGTTGGTCAGGCTGGCGGTGTCGACATCCAGGGTCGTGGCGCTCTCGATCAAGCCGCGGTTGGTCAGGGCGCCTTGCAGCGTCAGGTCAATCTGGTTGGCCGCGATCTCACCGCCGTTATCCACATTCAAGCCGCTGAGGCGAATGCGATCACGGGCCAACAGCGTGCCGCTGCCGTTGTTGAAATCGGTGGCATCGATCACCGCATCGCCGGCTTTGGCAGCGATGCGCCCGCCGTTGTTGGCGAGGGTGCCGGCGGTGATCGTCACACCGGCCTTTTCACTGTGGATCAGCCCGTTGCCGCCGTTTTGCAGCAGGCCGGTGGTGGTAAGCGCCAGGCCATCGTTGGCGGCCAGCGTCCCGCTGCTCTGGTTATCGACACTGTTGGCAAACAGGGTTAGCAGGCCCTGGCTGGCGAGCTTGCCGCCCTGGTTATCCACATGGGCGGAGCGTTGAACCAGCAGCGGGCCGACGCTCGCCAGCTTGCCGTTGCGGTTGATCAGGTCACCGAGTAAATCCAGGGTGATGGAGCTTGCGCCCGTGAGGTTACCGGCACTGTTGTCCAGTCGGTTGCCGTACAGGGTGAATGCACCCGTGCTATCGATGATGCCGCCCTGGCTGTTGTCCAGCAGGCCGCTGACGGTGAGGGTTTGTGCGCCGTCGCTGAGCAGTTGGCCCTTGTTGCGGTTGTCGACGCTGGCGGCGGTAACGTTCAGCGCCTGCTTGGCACTCATCGTGGCGCCCTGGTTATCCAGTGTTTGTGCGGCGGTGGCGGTGAGGCTGCGATTGGCGATCACCCGGCCGGTGTTGGTGATGTTCTGGCTGTCGAGCGTGACGTCGCCACCGGCATTGCGCGTGTTATCGGCGTTGACCCCGGCTTCGATGATGCCGTTGTTGGTCAGTTGGCCATTGCTGGCCAGGGTGATGCTGTCGCGAGCAGCAAGGCTTTTGCGGTTTTTCAGCTCGCCTTTGGTTTTAGCCTTTAGCGTGGTGCCGGCGTAGACCGGCCCGTTCGCGTCGAGGCTGGCGGCCTTGATGTCCACCGCGCCGCTGGCGGCGGCCTGGGCCATGCTCAAGTGGCCGTTGGCATCCAGTTGGATATCGCCGCCACTGGCCGCCAGCGTACCGTCGAGCTTCACGCCCACGCCGGCTTCGGTGCCCACCAGCTTGATGGCGCCGGCGTACATGCCGCCAAGCGCCGAGGAGTCGATCGCCAGTTCAGGTTTAGCGCTGCCGTCATCGGCACGTGCGGTGGTTTTAAGGCTTTGCGCATCGACGTCGTTACGACCGGCAATCACGGTGAGTTCGCGTGCGTTGATCTGCGCGTTGATCTTGGCCGAACGGGTGATGATCTCGAAACGGTCGACGTTGCTGGCGTTCAGGCCTTTGCCGTCGATGGTCACGGCGCCGCCATCCACCTGGTAATGATCCAGGCGACCGACTTTATCGATCACCGGTTTGCCGGTAGTCAGCGTGACGTTGGGGGTGTTGATAAACCCGCAGCCGTTGCAACTGATGCCATAAGGGTTGGCCACGATGACCTTGGCCGACTGCCCCGCCACTTCGGTATAGCCACGCAACTGGCTGGGGCTGCCGCCGTTGACTTCGTTGAGGATGACGTTCGCCGCGCCGCCCTTGAGGTTCGGGTTGCCGACGATGATCCCGCCCAGTTGGGTGTTCTGCAGCGCACCCGTGGCGTTGTTGAGGATCACGCCATTGGGGCCGACGTTGTAGTCCTTGAACTGGTTATGGGACAAGCCGCTGCCATTGGGCGTGGCGATGTTCACCACCGGTACGCCGTTGCCCGCCTGGCCGACGCTGGTGCCCGGGCCGCTGACCACGATGCCGTCAGCATTGGCCAGCAGCGGCTGCCAGAACAGCGCGTTGGCCAGGACCAGCGCAAGGCCGCGTTGGGACAGGCTTTTCAGGGCAGAAGCAGGGCGAACATCCATATTCTTAAATCTCAAGGCAGCGGCGTTGAATTACAGGAAGAAATCCAGGCGGAAATAGATCGGCGCTTCGCGCTCGGTCACCACGCCAGGTCGCTCCAGGGAATGGGCAAAGGTCACACTGGTGCTGACGTATTTGCCGCGGGCGAACAGCTCGACGGAATTACTCGATACGCGCCCATGCTCGTCATCGTTGTAGCGATCGTTGCGAATCACGCCCTGGTCATAACCGACGCTGGCGCCGTATTCGGCGAAGGCCGGACGCATCCAGTCCAGGGTGACCGGTCGCGCCCAGCGCACTTCGTTGCGCCAGTAGCCACCGCTGTCGCCGTTCAGTTGCTGGTCCTTGAAACCGCGCACCGAGTAGGACCCTCCCAGGCTCATGCGTTGCGGTGAATACAGGACGTCTTCACTGCGTTGCCCGGTGGCGAGGCTGGAAAAACTCAACGACTCGCCCCACAACGTAAAGGGTTGTAGGTAGCTCATGGTGGCGGTGTATTTGCGATAGCGCGGCGTCGCCGTGAGGTTGCCCTGGGCGTCCCGTTCTTGCCGATTGCTTTGCGCGTCAAAGGCGCCGATACCGTTTTGCATGCCCACGTCCAAGTTGATGAAGGCACTGCCGATACGCCGGCCGTGGGTGAGGCCGACCTGGAACTCGCTGAGACGGTTGCTGCTGGTCGGCAGGCGTGCGTCGAGCACGTAGTTGTTGGTGCGCAGGTGCGTCAGGCCGACGTTGACCGAGGTTTTGCTCACATCGTCACGATGGATCACGCGTTCGGCGCGCAGTTGGTGGTTCTGGCTGTCGCCGTTCTGCTTGAACTTGAAGTCATCGACCCTGCCGAAGGTGCGGTATTCACTCTCGCTGTAGCTGTAGCTGAAGTTCCACCAGCCCCACGGCAGGTTGTAATAGAGCATGCTGCTTTTCGAGGTTTTCTGGTGGTCGCTGAGGGCGTCGTGGCCGCCACGCAGAATCAGCTGATCGGCCAGGCCTAACGGGCTGTCCCATTCCAGGCCCGCGCCCCATTGCTGTTCGCCGGTACTTTTCTGGCCGTCGTTGTTGCGTGACAGGCTGGCACGCCAGGGCTTTTGTGGCGTGTTCTTGACCCGCACTTCACTGCCGCCGACCTGGCTGCCAGGGGTCAATTCCATCTGCGCCTGCTTGGAGGGTAAGCGACTGAGCTGGTCCACCAGTTGCTCGACTTCCCGCAGGTTCAGCGCCTCGCCGACCTTGCCGGGAAACGCCATCGCCAGTTCGCGATCAGTCACATTGCTGCCCTGTGCGCCCTTCAAACCTTCGAGTTTGCCTTCGACCACCAGCACCTGGAGATGACCGCTGGAGAGGTCTTGTTGCGGCAGGTAGGCACGGCTGGTGACCCAGCCCTTGGCGATGTAGTAGTCAGTGATGACTTTGAGCAATTCATTGAGCTGTGCAACGCCCAAGCACTGGCCGACATAGGGTTTGAGCAGCAGTCTGCGGTCGCCGCCGGACAGGCTGTCGGCGCCCTTGAGTTCGATGTCCTGGATGGGAAAGCAACGGGTGTCCGCTGGCAGCGCCGGGGCCTGGGGCTGGGTGTCTTTGCCGGGCAGGTCCTGGAGCTCTTCCAGGCGCCGGCGCTGCTCTTCGAGGAGGCGGTTCTGGCGGTCGCGGATCAGGTCCTGATCCCCAGGCGTAGGAGCGGCCGTGGCGCTGTTCAGGCTCAAATAGGCGAGCAGGAAAGTGCACAGCAGATACCGAGTCCGTGGCAGTAACAAAGACATGTTCGATCCATCGAAAATCAAGGGCCGGCAAACTAACATCGAACTTGCACCAACTCAAAAACAAGAGTTAGTTGCACATTCGTACTAGTTAATCATGCAAGCTGTTGATTAATAACAACTAAAAATAATCAAAGAGATACATGGCCTGTCACTGGAATTATTATTCCGACAAGCGGCAGCACTATTGATCGCGATTCGTCGGATAACTTATAAATTGCCATTAGTTGGCCATCAAGTTATTGCCGAGATAGGTTAGTACCGGAAAAAGCAGAAAAGTTCGCGGAGGTTTTGTGAATTGGATCCCATTTGTCGGGATTAAACCGGATCGTTCCCACCTTGCGTGGGAACGATCTTCCTGCATGTTTCTTAGCCAGCGTCTTTGTTCTGGTCCTTGCCAGGCACCAGGGTCAGCCCGGGCTTTTCCACATCACGGGAAACATGGGATTTGACCTGCGCCACACCACCGTCCTCATCGTTGTGGATCACCAGCACCCCAGGCCGACGCAGTTGCTCCAAGTCACCTTCGCCCAGACTGAAGCTCTCGCTCAGATTCTTATCCGTGAGCGCCTTAGCCTCGGCGCGACGCTGGGCAAACTTGCGCCCTTTGCGTTGCTGGTAGCGCGCCCAGGTGACCAGGATCACGGCGTTGAACAATGCAATCCACAGGTACACCTGCAAGGTATTGAGCGCGGCAAAGATCGGCGCTTCGATACGCGGGCCATCGTGGGTCTCCAGCATCGAGCTGATCCCACGTGCCAGCAACCAAATCAGGCCGGCCCAGGCCATCAGGGTCAACAGCACGTCGATGATCCACATCACCAGCCGTTGGCGAGTTCTGACCAGTTTCATGATCACGCCTCCTCTTCAGTGGGTTTGATACCGCGATCCGGGCTGACCCAGCGCGCACGCTTCTGATGCTGGTTGAACAACACCTTGGGAAAACTGACCAGGGTGGTAAACAGGCTGACCAGCCAGAACACCATCGGGTACCACACGGTCCAGAACAGGGTTTTCCACAGGTCCTTCTCGTAGCGGCGGTCGATGATGATGCTCACGGCAAACTGCAACAGACACACCATGGCCAATACCAAGCCGGTGAACGCCGGTGGCATCAGGGAGTCGACCGCAATCGCTTGAGGCAGCGGGATAAATTTACCCACGCCCCAGAAGATCACCGACAACAGGAAGGTGAACGCCCAACCGGTGGACAGGCAGTATTCGAACAACAGCGGCCACAGGTAGCGATGACGCCATTGCCAGATGCCACGGATATTCTTGAACAGCACCTCGGCGCCACCTTGGGCCCAGCGCAGGCGCTGTTTCCACAGGCCGCCGACGGTTTCGGGCATGAGGATCCAGCACAGGGCGCGGGGCTCGTAGAAGATGCTCCAGTGATCGAGCTGCAGCTTCCAACTGACATCGATGTCCTCGGTGATCATGTCGGTGCTCCAGTAGTCGATGCGGTCCAGCGCCTTTTTACGGAACGCGACCACTACACCCGACACCGTGAAGATCCGGCCAAACACCCGTTGCGTGCGCTTGATCAAGCCGATGATCGAAGAGAATTCACCGACCTGTACGCGGCCGATCAAGGTCGAGCGTGTGCGGATGCGCGGGTTGCCGGTCACAGCACCCAGGCGCGGGTTATCCAGCATGGGCGCCACCATGTAGGCCGCCGCGTTTTTATCCAGCAACGCGTCGCCATCGATGCACACCAGGAACTCGCTGCGCGCCGCCACGGCGCCCATGCGCAAGGCCACGGCCTTGCCTTGGTTCTGCGCCAGGTGCAGCACGCGCAGGCGCGGGTTCTCCAGCGCCAGGGCGTCGAGCACGGCGGCGGTGTTGTCCTTGGAGCCATCGTTCACCGCGATCACTTCGATGTTCGGGTAGAGCTGACCCAGTGCCGCATGGATGGTGTCGGCGGCGTTATCCCCTTCGTTGTAGCAAGGGATGATGATCGAGATCAGCGGGTTGGCGGCCAAGGTCGGCGCCGGTGTGTCTTCTTCCCAGGCCCAGTGGCGCTCCCAGTGCAGCCAGAAATACAGGCCGCCTGCGATCCACAACGCCGACATGAACAGCGGGTAGAAAAACACAAAGTCCATCAGGAACTGCCCGGTGACCAGGAAGATCAGGCCCAGGGGCACACCCAATACCAATGCCAGCACGAATAAAGCCAAGAGTCTGTCGAACATGGTCAAGGGTTCCATTGGTTGGAAAGGGCCGGACGCACAGTCTTCAGGTCCGGGGAGTTTTCCAGGAAGTTGTCCGGGTAGTAGCCAAAACTCGTGACACCCTGGCGCTTGAGTACACCCATCCATTCAGCCATCTGCTTGGCGTTGATGTCCGGTGCGGCCTGGGTGCGCCAGTCTTTGGCTTGCAGTTCAAACACGGTGCGCTCCATGGCACCGGGGCGCGCCTTGACCGTGGCGACCAGCTTCTCCAGCCAGGCATTGGAGTTGCTGTACTCCTGGCCTTCCATCAGCGGCATGGCCATGGGCGCGGTCCAGTCATAGGTCTGCAGGAAATCATCCAGGTTCTGCGCAAACCAGGCTTCGCTGCCGGGGTTGAGCATCGGCTCGGCGAAGATATTGCGCGCGGTCAGTATTTGCGGCCCACCGATGGCGCGGACCTTGGCAGTCAGCTCCTTGGTGAAGTCGATCAGGTAGCGGCTCTTGAAGCGGGTCCAACGCTGCATCACGGCCGGGTCGGCACGCAGCGCCTCAATGGTGTTCGGCAGGCCGGCGGCGGCATAGGCCTTGAGCGCGGCGGGGCTGGCATCTTCGAAATCGTTGAACACCGCATCGTCGTGGTACAGCACGCCGTCGATGGCGTTGTTGCGCGCCAGGTCCTCGTAGATCTCACCGATAATCTTGCGCACCTGCGGGTCGAACGGCGACAGGCGCTTGTACTGGTCCGGGTCGAGGCCGACCTGGCCGGTTTTCGGGTCCCAGCGCGTTACGCGGGGCAACTTGGGGTCGAGGGCGAAGCTGAGAACCGGCATCCACGCATACACGCTGGCATGGGCACGGGTGTGCAACTGCCAGGAGACGCGGTTGAACAGGTCGGCGCGTACCGGCAAGTGGCGGTTGGGGAAGTACACCGAATGCACCAGGCCGTCACCCTTGGGATCGGCGAAGGCTTGCAGGAACACAGTGCCCGCACCCATGTCCACCACGCGCTGCACAAGCTGGTCGAGGTTGCGTGCCTGTTGAGCCGGATCCGGGTCGTAGACGTTATCCAAGTCCACATGCAACACGCGCATCGGCGCCTTGGCTTGCACCGCGACCATGCTGTTGGCGAAATGCTCGCCATCCGGGTCGGAGGCGACCAGGAAGCGTGGGCTGTTCATCAGGTCACTGGAGCTGTCGAGGCCATCTTCCAGGGTCAGGGCCATCTGGTAGCCCTGCTCGCCAATGATCGCCAGCGAAGTGCCTTTGGCGGCACCGTAAGGCCACACCCACACCCGTGGTTTCTTGCCGGTAACCTTTTGGATCTTGTTGGAGATCGCTGCAACGTCAGCACGCATCCGCGCATCGAACTGCGCCTGACTTTCATAGCGCCCGGTGGCAGGATCAAAACGCAGCGAGGTCGCCGCCGGCTCCAGGTTGCCCTGGGGGTTGGCCAGGATGCCCTTGTGGTTGTTGTCGGTGTGCGCGGCGATTTCCACCAGGCCCGATTGGGACACTTCGCGGATCTGCTGCCAGGTCAGGAACTCGCCACGCGGCCGTGGCTGGCCGGCGAAGTCCACCGGTTGGTTCATCGGCGTGTCGATCCAGTAGCCCACCGGCGCCAGCAGGGCCGGCCAGCGATAGGCACGCAGGATCGGCATCACACGGGTGTAGAAGCTCGAATAGCCATCGTCAAAGCTGAGCATGATCGCCTTGGGCGGCAACTCAGGCCCACCGTTGCGGGCCGCCAGGATCTGGTCGACGCTGACCGCCTTGTAGCCGTTCTCGCGCAGCCAGGCCAACTGCTCGATCAAACGCTCGGTGCGCACGGCCACCACCGCCTGATCGGGGTCGCGATCCTCGACGTCGTGGTAGGCAATGCCCAGGAAATGGTTTTTCGGCCACGGCGCTTCGTTGGCCGGGGTCGGCCGCTCGGCGGGTGGAGTGAAAGGCGCGGGTTGCTGGGCACAGGCACTGGCCAGCATTACGCCCAGAATCAACAAGCAACGGCTGAGGACGGTCATGGTCAGGCTCTTCTAGAAACGGTAAGTGAGGTCGACGAGCAGACGCAGATCGCGTTCGCGATCACCGTCGTAAGGTCGGCTGATCAGGCTCAGGTTGGCGCCGGCTTCCAGCACATCGTTCCAGCGATAGCGTTGGCCGTAGCCCACCAGACCGATGCCACCGGTGGAATAATCCTGCTGGCTATAAGTACCCGCACCGACCTGGAACTGCTGACTCCACTGGGTCTCGTAGCGGTGATAGAGCACATGATTGATGTTGAGGACAGGCAACACGGTGAAGTCTGACTTCGGATTGAAGTAGATCGTGTCCTCCTTGCTGTTGCGGCTGGCACCCACTTCCAGGCCCAGGTCTACTTGCACCTTGGGCGAGCTGTAGAGGCCTTCGCGGCCGCTGAGCAAGGCTTCGAAGCGGTCGTTGCCGTCGCTGAAATGGGACGGGCTGAGGGTCAGTTTCCACTCGCGGCTTTCATTGGCGCGCCAGCGGATAAAACCGCTGCCGCCGTTGGCCGTGATCCCTTCATTCAACGCCCGCAGCGGTGTGGTGGACAGCAGGTAGCCGAGGCTGCCGCCGTATTGCCAGTTATCGTTGATGTCGCGGGCAATCGACACGGCGGCGCCTTGTTTGGAGCCATCGCCGTAGGAGTGGTTGGAGACCTCGGCTTCAATGGTCATGTCGCGGGTACGCCGTTCTACGCCAACGACTTGCCAACGGTGGTGACCGGTGCCTTCTTCAAAGTCGGCAGTGGCATAGCCGGCACCGGCGAACACGCGCCAGTCTTCGTCGATGGGCGGCGTGTAGATCCGGCTTTCAATGCCCCAGTCACGGCTACCCGAGACGGCACCGGCATCGCCGTTGTTGCCGCCGCCGAAGCTTTTACCGGTGTAGGCCTCGACCCGCAGCTCGGCCATGTCGTGCACATCGCGCAGGCGACTGAGGCGCTGCACTTGGCGATTGTCGGGATTACGGGCGACCACGTCGTCGGTGAGGATGTCGAGTTGACGCCATTCCTGCAGGTCCAGGGCGGTGAAGCCCTGAGACATTTCCAGGCCGATGTCACGCGGGCTTTGCGCTTCGGTTTCCTTGAGCGATTGCTCGGCGCGCCGTGGCCAGTCGCGGGCGCGGTACATCTCGGCTTGCGCCAGGCGCAGGCCGATGCTGCCAGGCGCCTTGCCGACCAGTTCTTCCAGGGCCTTTTCGCTGGACGGCAGGTCGGAACCATAGGTGCCGGCCTGGGCGGCCAATTGTTGGGCGTCCATCCACTCATCGTTAGGGTTGCCGATGGGCAGCCCCTTGAGTTCAACCCGGGGTTTCTGGCTGTCGGCCAGGTTCTTGGCGACGGCCCGCGCTTCGTCCACCTGGTCGTTTTCGAGCAAGGCATAGAACAAAGCGGTGCTGTCTTCAACGCGGTCGCCCACGTCCGCATCGGGCGCGCTCAGCGCTTGGCGATACAACGGCGCCGCCTTTTCCGGCAGGCGCTGGTCGAGGTAGGACGCGGCCACCCAACGCACCGCATAGGTGGGCAACTGCACACCTTCGGCCTGGAGGGTTTCGTACTCGCGGATCACCTCGGCGGTGCGCGCCCGCGCCTTGAGCGCACCCAGGCGATCGATACGCCAGCGCACCACGTCGTCTTTGGCCGTGGGGTCCGGGGTCCAGCGGGCGAGGAGTTGGTCATAGCCCTGCAAGGCGCGATCGGCGATGACGTAGCGTTCTTTCTCGGTGCGCGTGGCGAACTCGGCCATGCGCACGCGCTCGGCGGCCAGGTCGCCTTCCAGGCGACGTTGGGTCACCGGGTCGACAAGACCGGGGCGTTGGGCAGACAGGCGCAATGCAGGTTCGGGCAGACGTGCCTTTTGCAAGGCAACGACGTATTCGCGGGCTACTTCCGGCTTGTCGCCTGCGCGGACAAACGCCTGGTCGAATTCGTGCAGCGCGTCGTACTGCAAGCCCGCGCGGGTCAGCGCATAGCCCAGGGCCATGCGTCGATTCGGATCATCCGGTTTGGCAGCCACCAGCGCGCGAGCGCGTTGTACCGCTTCGCTGGCTTTGCCGCCGTCAGCCTGGGTAAGGGCCAGGCCCAGTTGCAGGTCGACATTGCTCGGCTCCCGCAGCAACGCCTTGCGATAGACCGCCTCGGCCTGCGCCCACTGCTTCTGGTTGCGATAAGTGCGCGCGACCGTGGCCAGGGCCTGGGCGGTCAAGTTGCGATTCTGACCCTGTGCCTCATACACCTTGAGCACTTCGGCATCCTGGCCGGCCCAACCGGCAATCACCAGGTGGTCGCTGATCTGGCCTGGCGTCTGGCGCTCGGCAGGCAGTTGGCGCAGTTGAGTCAAGGCGGGTGTGAAATTGCCGTTGCGCGCCTGGATGATCAGGGCGTCATAAGCCGGGTCGGCCATGGCGAAGGTGGGCATCAGCAACTGGCTGCACAAGGTTACCCCGATGAGCAGCCGTAACCGGCCTGAGGCACTGAGTGGGAGGTTTCGCAGCATATCGTGAGCTTCCTTACACACGGAAAGCTGTAACGATAGGTGGTCCTGAGCAATTTGCATCAGGGTGTCGGCGTCTCGTGACCCGACCTAGCTTTCCTGTATGAACTATCCCCGACGCCTGTATGAAAAATGACAATTCATAACAATTGTTCAGAATTGCCCTACAAATCTGAAAAACCAATGGGGGAGCGGCCTTGCCTGCGATGAAGGGTGGCTAATCGACATGAGTGCCGGCCTTTTGACCCTTATCGCGGACAACCCCGCTCCCCCATTAATTATTTCTGGGCGATGGCGAAATCTTTACTGCGCGCCGCCGACCGCACCGACCTTGGACATCACAAAGCCGATGAACTGCTCGACGGTCATCTTCTGGCCGTTGAAGGTCACTTCATTGTTGGCGTAATGCAGCTTGGAGACCACGTCGCTGCCGACCAGCGTTGCCAGCTGTGTGCCGACCGCCATGCCGCTGACCATCTCGCTCGCCATCTGGGATTGCTGCTCGATGGCTTTAGGGTCGGTCACACCACCGACCTGCGCTTGCAGGGCGGCAACGTCAGCGATCATTGGCTTGGACAGGGTCAGGTTGGCGTCCAGCAGCGAGACCATTTGCTTGCCCAACTCAACCGGTGGCAGCTCCATGGAGGTCGGCTTGGCCAGGTCCAGCACCAGATTGAACTTGCTTTCGCCGTGGGTGGTTTTCAGCGACAGGTTTTCCAGCGCCAGATGCGGCTTGGCGGCCAGCAATTGGTTGACGTTGGCTTCTGCCAGGGTCTGCTCGGCTTCGGTCAGTTGCAGCTCAGGCACCGGTTGACCGGCGGCGGCAGCGGCCTGCACCGGCTGCATTTTGTCTTGATACAGCTTGGTCAGCACCAGGCCGGACGGCACGTCGATGTTCTTCAAGCTCAGGGCCATGGCAGCAGAGCCGACTGGTTTGCCCTGGTAGCCGATCTCGTCGATCTTGTAGTCGACGCGACCGGACATGTTGTTGTCCTTGATTTCGCTGGTGTCTTTCTGCTCGAAGCCCTTGAGGGTCAGCACGGCTTTCTGCGGGCCGAAGGTAAGCTTGGTATCGCTCAGTTCTACGGTGTTCTGCCCGGTGTAGAAGCCGAAGGTGGATTTTTCCAGGTTGCTGGCCACGGTCAGGCCGGCGAGCTCGGCGTTGAACGGCGCGCCATTGGCGTCGACTACGTCCAGCTTGAGGCTGTTCATGTAGCCATCCACCTTGACCTTCTTGCCCTCGGCGGTGCTGTCGAAGTCCAGGTTCAGGCCGGAGAAGCTCACCGAGGAGGTCTCGTCCTTGAATTCCAGCGGCAGCAATTCGAGGTTGCCGGTGACCGAACGGCTGTAGCCGATATTGGCCACGCCCTTGAGCGGCGACACGTCTTTGGCGGCGGCGAACCATTTTTCGGTGGTGGCGTTTTTTTCCAGCTCATAGTGACTGGTGGCCATGACCGGCAGCCACTTCAGCGACACCAGGCGCGAGAACGGCAACGGGCCGTGTTCGATATGGTCGACAAACAGCAGCTCGGGGTTCGGGTTCTGCTCGCCGAAGAATGAGCCCTGGCCCTTGAGGCGGTAGTGCGCGGTGCTGCTGAACAGGCCACGGTCCAGGGACACCAGCTCCAGGGCCACGGTGCCGTCGACGCCAGCCATGGAACGTTGCAGTTCCTTGTTGGCGTCTTGCACCGCCGTTTGCAGCACCGGCTCCAGCTGCTTACCGGTGTACCAGGCACCGCCTGCACTGACAACGCCGACGGCGACAACGAAACCCAAAAGAACAACGGCTGGCTTATTCATGAAGTGACCTGATCAAATCCTGTGAGAAGTGGGCTGTCTTCCTTGAACCCATAAGGGTTGGCTCAAGCCCGCCAAAAGCGGGGGAAGATTAGCACTGGCGGCCGCGAACGGCCCAGCTTTTCAGAGGGATCAGATCAGCACTAGTTCAGGAATACTCCAGCTCAATTTCATCCAACTGGTGGTCGAAACTCTTCAGGCGTGCCGTCCAGGTGTACACCAGCACCTCAAACTCGCGGTGTATCACGGCATTGCCGGGGGTGTCGGCCTTGGGGTCGCAGAAGTCCAGTTGGTAGCGCTCGCGGGCCATTTGCGTGGCCACGTCGGACAATTCCCGCGCGTTATTCAGCCAGTGCCTACCGTCCGCGACTTGCTGATCGAGTGCCACGCACTGTTTTTTCAGGACTTCGAGGCTTTTTTCCAGGGGCGTGCCGGTCAGGTCGCCCATGACCTCCTGAAAGGTGCGCCCCGGTTGCCAGTAGCTGCCCCAGAAGTAGCGGTCGAACACGGTCTCAACGCGGCGCAACGCGACCTTGGTGTCCCAGATCGCCACGCGAGTCTTGCCTTGTTCGAGGAGTTTTTTCTTCACCCGTTGGTTCTGGTAGGAGGCCCAGGCCACGACGCCGATGGAGAGGGTGCCGATCACCAGGCATGCGCTGTCGAGAAACACCATCGCCTTGTCGAGTTGGTGAGCCAGCATGACGCCGTAGAAATAAGCAGCCGATAACAGCACCAGTGCGAAGAGCACGCACCAGAAAGCGGGAGCATAAGGGTTTTTCATTATTGGAATCCCCATGAGCAAACGCGAGCAGTGTCAGGCGAATCGTCACGGCGATCCGCCTGTCAAAGCATAGCTATTTGCTCAGGGTTTGCTGGCCGGCGCAGGTTGCGTTCGTCCGCTTTCCCAGCCGCCGCCCAGTGCCAGGAACAGGTCGATCTGGCTCATGGCAACCTGGGTGTTGGCGGCGGCCAGTTGCGCGAGCACATCGGTGTAGGTGCGGGTGGCTTGCAGGTCGGCCAAGAACGACGCACGGCCGGCCTGGAAGAAGCGGTGGGTCTGGTCTGCGGCTTCGCGGGCAGACTCGCCCGCTTCGGCCAGGGCGTCGCGGCGTTGCAACTGCGCGGTGTATTGCGCGAGGCCGGTTTGGGTTTCGCGGATGGCGTTGAGCACCACACCGTCGAAATGCGCCAAAGCGCCCTGGGTCGCGGCCTCGGCTTCGTGGATACGGGCGCGGGCGCCGTTGGTCGGCACCGACCAGCTGATCAGCGGGCCAAAGCCCCAGCGGTTGGTCGCCGGAGTGCCCAGGTCATCGAGAATCCCGACAGTGCCCACCGTGGCGCCGATGCTGATGTCCGGGTACAGCGCGCCGGTGGCCACGCCGATACGTGCAGTCGCGGCGGCGAGTTGGCGTTCAGCCTGGCGCACATCCGGGCGACGCTTGAGCAGGGTCGCGCCGTCGCCCACCGGCAGCAACTGGGCGATGTGCGGCAGCTCGGCGCAGCTGGCGGTGCCCACCGGCAGTTGGTCCAGCGGCTTGGCCAGCAGCATCGACAGGCGGAACAACCCGGCCTGGCGTGCCGCTTCGTAGCGTGGCATGTCGGCGCGCAAGGATTTGTACTGGGTCTGCGAACGGGTCACTTGGGTTTCATCACCCCGCCCGGCGTCACGCAGGCGCTGGGTGAGCTGAGTGCTCTGGGCTTGCAGGTCGAGGGACTCGTTGGCAATCGCCAGTTCTTCGTTGGCCGCGCACACCTGGGTGTAGGAACGAACCACATCTGCCACCAGGGTGATACGCGCGATGTCGGCAGCCGCCTGGGCCGCGTCGGCACTGGCCTGGGCGCTTTCGATGCCGCGCTGCAGGGTGCCGAACAAGTCGAACTGGTAGGACGTGCTGATGCTGGCGCTGCCAATATTGGCCACTGGGACTTTCTCTGTCAGCAGAAAGGCTTCGCCCGACTCTTGCAGGCGCTGGGCCTCCGCCTTGGCGCCGGCGCTCCAGCCGCCTGCGGACTCCGCTTCCTGGGTCTGGAAACGCGCGCGTTGCAGGTTGGCGGCGGCCACACGCAAGTCGGTGTTGGAGGCCATTGCCTGGCGCACCAGCTCGTCCAGGCGCGGGTCTTTATAGAGCTTCCACCAGTCCGCCGGCACCGGCGCCGACACAACGTTGTTGCCCTCGCCCGCAATCTGCCCTTGCAGGTCGCCACGGTTGACGGCGGCTTTATCCGGCAGCGTGTAATCCGGCCCCACCACTTGGCAGGCCGACAGCAGCAAACCCAGCGCGGCGGTCGCCAACAGCTGCTTCATGGCTGGTCTCCGTCTTTAACCTTATCGCCGATGATCGAGACGGTAGCCGTACGCCCGGCGATCATGCGGAAGTCCGCCGGCACATCATCGAAGGCAATGCGCACCGGAATCCGCTGGGCCAGGCGCACCCAACTGAACGCCGGGTTGACGTTGGGCAACAGGTTGGAGCCGCTGCTGCGGTCGCGGTCTTCGATACCGGCGACGATGCTCTGCACATGTCCGCGCAGGCGGGCGTTGTCTCCGATCACACGGATGTCCACCGCCATGCCGACGTGGATGCCGTCGAGCTTGGTCTCTTCGAAATAACCATCGATATGGAAAGAATTGCTGTCCACCACCGACAACACTGGGCGCCCGGCGGTGACGAATTCCTGGGTACGCGGCGCACGGTCGTTGACGTAGCCGTCCACGGGGCTGCGGACTACCGAGCGGTCGAGGTTGAGCTGCGCAGAATCCACCGTTACCTGCGCTTCGGCCAGGGCCGACTGGGCACGGGCTACGCGGGACTGGCTTTCTTCCAGTTGCTCGCTGGGCACCAGGTTGCCGAGACCGCGGTTACGTTTGTACTCGCGCTGGGCCTGGGCCAGGGTTTCCTGGCGGTCGGCCACGGCGGCCTGGGCTTGGCGCAACGCCAGCTTGAAGCGGTCCTGGTCGACAGCAAAGAGCACTTGGCCCTTGGTCACCAACTGGTTGTCGCGCACGTCCACGCGCTGGATCAGCCCGGACACATCCGGCGCGATCTGCACGATGTCGGCACGGATGTGGCCGTCACGGGTCCAGGGGGCAAACATGTAGTACATGACCATGCGCCACACCACGACGACCGCAAACGTCACGATCAACAGCGTGAGGACTACACGGCCGATGGTCAAAAAAGGTTTTTTCATGTCATCAGGTATCGACTGAGTGAGTCCACCGCGCCCAGCAACAGCGCGTAGAGCCCCACATTGAACAATGCCCGGTGCCAGACCAGGCGATAGAAGTGGAGCCGGGTCAACAACCCGTGCACCACCAGGAACAACACGTACGTAATGCCCATCAGCACCAGCAGCGTGGGCAGGAACACCCCGCTGATATCCAGATCACCGATCATAAAGGCGCTCCATCAGGCAGCGGCGCTTCCATCTCGGTGCCGCCAATAAATTCCACGCCCGGCAGCAGCGACAGGCGCAAGCCCGCCAGCGCATGCAGCAGATGCAGGCGGGTGTCGTCTTCGTCTTGCAGGCCCTGGCCGTTGAGGGCGCGGCGCGTACGGTCCAGGG
Organism: Pseudomonas sp. FH1; assembly: GCF_000510895.2. Classification (NCBI taxonomy): domain Bacteria; kingdom Pseudomonadati; phylum Pseudomonadota; class Gammaproteobacteria; order Pseudomonadales; family Pseudomonadaceae; genus Pseudomonas; species Pseudomonas sp. FH1. Next base: position 34,527 of record NZ_AOHM01000052.1, on the reverse strand, counting down.
TCATCAGCAGACCGCTCGGCGCGGGCAAGCGTTCACCGGCCTTGAGGCACGCTTTGAAGTAACCGCCCACACCTTCGACGACTTGGTTGAGCAGCACCCGTGGCACGCCGAGAATGCGCGGCGAATAGGCGAGCAGATCAAGCAGGTTCAGCGCCACGCGCAAATCGCGCAGGGCGGTGCCGGTGTCCTGATTGATCAGGGCCAGGCGCGGCAGGTGCTGCATCAAGCGGTCAAGCATTTGCGCGGCCATGTGCCGGTGTTCGGCCAGGGTCGCGGGCTCGGTGAGGCTGACGATGTCGCGCCAGCTGAAACGCGTCAGGCGCTTGGCCGCCAGCTCGGCGCCGAAGGGCCGCGCGATCAGCGTCCACACAAAGGCGAACAGCAAACCCACCGGCCCCGCCAGGTTGACGTTGGCGAAGTTGAGAAAGTCGGCGTCATAGGCGCCCTGGATGCTGATGAACGACGAGGTGTTCACCAGCGTCAGCAACATACCCAGGTAAAAACGCGGCTGCACGGTGAGCGTGCCGATGCAGATAAACGGCACGGCGAACGCCAGCGCCAGCATCGGAAAATCATGCAGGTTGGGCAGCACCAAAAACAGGTAGAGACTGGCGAACAGCACCGACATGGCGGTCCAGAAAAAGAACCGGTAGATCTGCGGCGCCGGGTCGTCCATCGAGGCAAAGAAGCTGCAGGCGACGGCGGCCAGGATCACCGCGCTGCCGCCGTCGGTCCAACCGAGCAGGATCCACAGCACCGAGGCAACGATAATCGCGGTAACCGTTGAAAACGCCGAGTAGAACATCAGGCCACGGTCGAGGAACGGCGTGAGCCGGCCCAGGCGCCAATGGCGGTAGACGGCGCGCCAGGTGTCCTGGCTTTCGCACTGGATGGCGGCTTGCAGGCTGCGGCAGTCTTGCCACAGGTCAATCCACTCTGCGAGGCGGTAGAGCGCGTTGGAGAACAGCAGCGTGTGCCGGTCGTCCAGCGCTTCGCCCTGGGGTTGAGCGGCGTCGACCTTGTCGCGCAGCACGCGCCAGCGTTCCAGGGGTGCTTGCTCGGTAGTGCTTTCCAGCCAAGCGCTGGCTTCTTCCAACAAAGGCTTGAGCTGATCAAGAAACTCCGGTGCGCGATGCTCGATGGCGTACACGGCATCATCCAGCGCATCGATGACCGGCAACAGGTGGATCATGCGCCCGCGCAGTTCCTTGGTGTTGCGCACCGTCTGCGGCCGGGCGCCTTCGTGGGGCAACTGGCCGATCATCAATTCGAGGGTGTTGAAGGTAGTGACCATGCCGCCGCGCAAGGTGCTGATTTCTTCAGGCTCAACCTGGCGCGTCAGAAAGCGTTGGCTGTAGACCTGAGCGTCGGCAAACCACTTGGCCACCGAGCCATCGAATACCGGCATCAGGCGGCGCGGCCAGAACATCGCGCCCACTACCGCTGCCACTGCGATACCCAGGAAGATTTCTTCGGTGCGCGCCTCGGCCACATCCCACACCGCCAGCGGGTTATCCACCACCGGCAAGGCGATCAGTGGCAAGGTGTACCCGGCCAGCATCAGCGCGTAGTTGTTGGCGGTGCGCAGGTGCATGGACAGAAACAACAACGTGCCCGTCCACAAGGCAATCACCACCACCAGCAGGTAGGGCGATTGCACGAACATCGGCACAAAAATCACCGCCGCCGCGGCGCCCATGAACGTGCCGATGGCGCGGTACAACGCCTTGGAACTGGTTGGGCCGACAAACGGGCTGGAAACGATATACACCGTGGCCATCGCCCAGTACGGACGCGGCATTTGCATGAGCATGGCGATGTACAACGCGATCATCGAGGCTGCAAAGGTGCGCACCCCGTAGAACCAATCACGGGCGGGCGGGAAACCGGTAAAAAATCCGTTCAAAGCGACGCCGCCTCGAAGGCGCGCAGCACTCGCAGCGCGGCTTCCATATCGCTGTGGGGAATGTCGGCCAACACTTCCTTACGCAGGCGCACCAGCTGCACTTCCACCGCTTGCACCAGCTCACGGCCACGCTCGGTCAGGCTCAGGGCCTTGGCGCGACGGTCATGCACGTCTTCGGTGCGGCACACATAACCGTCGGTGCACAGGCGGTCGAGCAGGCGCACCAGCGACGGGCTTTCCATCCCCGACGCCTGGGCGACCTTGACCTGATGCACACCATCGCCCAAGCGGCCGATCATCAACAACGGCACGGCGCAGGCTTCGGAGATGCCATAGCTCACCAGCGTGGTCTGGCAGATTTTGCGCCAGTTACGGGCGCCCACCACCATGCTGCTGCTGAGGTTCATCTGGAGTTGTTCGAGGGATTGAGGCACTGGATAGTTCGCATACAGTTAGTTTGCTAACTATCAATATGGTGGATGGATCCAAATGCGTCAAGTTTTGAAACAATTTAGCGGATGGGTGGTGGGGGGTTGGGGTAAGTAAAGCGGGTTTGGGCGCGGGTGCCGGATTTTGATGAGAAGCGACGAGGGTGCAATCGGCCGAATTGCTCTAAACCGTTAGTCGCCTCCTGCCTGACCTCACTTCTATTGGTAATTACGATGTATATACTTTGTACATACCATTTCGAGACCTCAACTGTGACCAAATTAGCCGTCTTCACTATGAAACTGGAATCAGAGTTGCGCGACCAATTCATGGCAGAGTGCGAAGCCTCGCATCGCCCGGCGTCGCAAATCGTGCGGGAAATGATGCGTCAGTTTGTGCAGTCTCAACAGGAGACACGGGAATATGACGAATTCTTACAACGCAAAGTAGATGCCTCGCGCGCGTCCATTCGGGCAGGCCGAGAGATTTCCAACGAAGACCTGGAGGCCGAATTTGCAGCGAGGCGCGCTCAAGTAGATAACCTTGAATGAGGGTTACCTGGACGCCCGAGGCCGGGCAGGATCGTCGAGAAATCTGGGATTTTCTATTCGATAAAAACCCGCAGGCCGCTGCCGACATGGACCGGCGTTTTAGCATCGCAGCAGCTGGCTTGGCCCAAAACCCGGAAATAGGCCCCTCAGGTCGAATCTCTGGAACGCGCGAGGTCATTCCCCATCCGAGTTACCGGCTCGCTTATCAACTTGAGCCAAACGTGGTGAGGATTGTGGCTCTGGTGCATACCGCTCGCCAGTGGCCTCCAGAAAGTGGCGTACCCCATTGATGCCTCAAGCGAACGGAGGCTGATTGGCGAACGCCATCACCTCTTTCATCAGTTCCTGACAGAGCGCCGCAGCAGGTGGTACATGGCTGACACCCGTTTCGTGGAGGTAAGCCCATTGGATGGCGCGATCCATCATTTCTGGAGGCAGGGTTACCATGAAAGATCTGGCGCGACAGACAAAAGCATCACCTTTTTCTGCTCCATCGCCACACGCTCCAGACTTTTAGAATCTCCGAAGCGCCGATCAAGCCAGCCATTAACGGCAGGCTGTAATGCGGGGCGATTCGAGCGCCTACTAACAGTAGTGAAACGGACGGAATAACAAGCACAAGCCGTAAAGGCGTTTGGAAAAAGACAAGCCACCAGACTGATCTTTTTTGAAAAAAAAACATCGCGCACGATGCAAATATTGACACGTGTAAAATCAACGCCAACACAAACATATACAGTTGCACAACACTATGCTCCTGCAAAACAGTTGACGCGTTTACTACGTCAGTCAAATACGGGATTCTGTTATTTAAAAAACTATTGATTGAGTACCAAATGAGATAAATCGCATCCATCGCTCCCCACAACAGCCAAATTCTACGACGGCTCATTTTGTTCCACCCTTTATCTCATACGCCTCATCCTGCGTAACTGGCTGCCAGTGCCACTATTTCCCCCCAACCTGCCACTTGTCCTCTCCTTCCAGAAACCGTTGCGGGGTATGCCGCAGCTCGCCATATCGACGGATAGCAGAATCCGCGATGCGGTGCTCCTCGAAATCATTAAGTGGTACCCATTGCTGAATGAGTGTTCTGGTCGTGTTTGCTAAATCTTTACCGTCAGAACCAAATACTCGACCTTGATCTCCCATAGACCCTAATCGATTGGCGGCTATAATCGCGGTGTTTTTCACTCCGTCATAATCGATGCTAAAAAATGCCCATTTTCCTGGCCCTGCCGCCGCCTCGCTCTCAGGCTGGCGAGGAGAGAATCCGATAGGGATACATCGCCTGGCACCTGCGTCATTTAAAGCACCCACCCGCTCTGAAATAAGCAGCCACTCTCCACTTTTAATTTTCTCAAGTATTCCTTTTCGCTCATTCCTCGCTACACACGAACTCAAACGTACACCACATTCACGGATGAGTTCAGACAAACCGAATAAATGGGCAGTAGAGGAAAGTTGAGACTCAACAATTGATGTCGCAAAAAAAGGACTTATAGGTTCAATTGTCGAGGGATCAAAATTTTGTAGTTGTCTACGCGGAATTAGTTTTTGCATGTCGCATCTCTTGTCAATAGGAGGTCCTCCCTTTGATAAGAAAAAACGCCTGCTGCGACCATAGTCCGCGTCCTATAAAGAAATAGGACATATCCCATATTCTCCACAAAATTTCAGGATCGCCCTATTACTCCCCGATTAACCTCAGGGTCTCCTCCTCGATAAACTCAAACACCTCCTCCGCCACGCTGTACTGAAACTGCTTGCGCCGATGCTTCGAAACCTTGCCCTCGTTGTCCAGGCACATCATCACCAGCTTCGACAGATCACTGCCGCGCACGTCATAACGCTGGTTCACGGCCTTGATCACGCGGTCGTAGCGGTCGAGGAATTCGGTTTCTTCACGCAGTTCCACTTCCAATGCGCGTCGAGCCATTTGCAGGGTGAATTCGACACAGCGGGTGGCGTCCCAGTAGCGGTAAATCGACGGGTGGCCGATGAACTCGAAGGCCATTTCATCGCCATCCAGCCAAGTCACGCTCCAGAATTCCCGCCTGGGTTGGGAGAACGACTTGAGCGCCTCCAGATAGGCCGCCTCTTCGTGCTTCATCGCAACGGAAACAGGCAACAACAGCCCGTTCTCCAGCGCGCCGTAGTGGCAGAGTGTTTGGTGGATCAGGAAGCGAGACAGGCGCCCATTACCGTCCATGAACGGATGCAGGAACACAAAGCCGAAAGCAGTGACGGCAGCCGCCACCAATGGATCAACCTCTCTCACAGGCTGGTTGGCGAACGCCATCAATTCTTCCATCAGGTCCTGACAGAGCGCCGCAGCAGGTGGTACATAGCTGACACCCGCTGCACCACGCAGGCCGTTGTGCAGGTGGTTTTGTTCATGGCGGAATGCGACGGCTTTGTCGAACGGGTTGGAGACGGTGCTGTTTTGCAGCTCGACCAAGTAGTCCTCTGTCAGCAGCCGCCCTTCGTGGGCCTGGCGTAAAAGCTGGACAAAGCGTCGGGATTTTTCTTCGCTGGGTTGTTCTTTTTCGATGGCGAACGAATCGCGGGTTTCGTGGAGATAGGCCCACTGGATCGCGCGGTCCATCATTTCGGGTGGGAGCGTGGCCATGAAGGATTTGGCGCGACCCAACACATCAAGCGCCAACAACGCCTCTAACTCAGGCGTTCTCTCCACAGTCGCGCAGTAATGCAGAGAGCCCAGGCCATTAAAATCAATTCGCCAACGACTGTTGCGGATGCTTGGGCCAGTCACATAGCGCTCGGGATCAAACAAGGCAACAACACGCCCCCGAACAGGTAGTGCGTAATCAAGCGCTCGCCCGGTAAATCCTTCCCACAAATAGCAGGCTTTACGGATAAAGGCGCCATGGGGGGACTCCGCCAAACCGGCCAAAAATTGCTCCGGACCAAGACGTTCAAAAACCTGGGCAAGTATGGCGAGATTCACACCCTCATGCTTGAGTGCGAACAGCACGTGCTCAAACAGGGCATGTTGCGCAGGTGCGACGGCATGCGGAACCGCCAGGCAGTTGCCGATCAAGGTGATTCTGGTCACGGGTTTAATCATCGCGACGCGCTGAAGCGGGATGACCTTTAAATCCAGCGATTCGCAGAGATAGGCATATCCGACTGTCGCCAAGGTGAGCTTCCCCAGAAAAAATTCACTTGAGCGATTAAAGCCCAGTTTTTTTTACCTCTCACCATTTTTTTTTACATTATCGTGTTTCAGCAAAGTTTTTTTTACACCCCTCGCCCACCCCGCAACATCAAATTCAACTCATCCACCACCTCAGCCCAATCCGCATCCTCCAGAATCTCCTCGCGTAAAAACGCCTTCTGGCTGTCCGTCCAGAAAAACGCATCCGCCAGTTTCAGCTCCGGCTTGAGCGGCGAGTGAACCGCCACAAACTTCTCGATACTCACCGGGTCATCCGGCAAACCCAGCTGTTTGAACAGTGACGGCAAGCTATGTACGGGCGATTCCATGGAGGGCTCCTGATAGAAAAGTGTCAACCCAGTCTAGCGGCAGCCCTCGGGTTGTGCCGACGGTACGTTGCACAGCACGAACAACCGCGCCCGCGCGCCGCCGCCATCCTGGCGACTGAGTTCGCGCCAGCCTTCGGGCAGCGGGGCGAAGTCGTCGGGGGCTTCGTTGCTGCTGATCAGCCATACACGGAGGGTCTCTGCGGGCAGTGCCGACAGGTGGTCGAGGTAGATGCGCCCGCCGTCCTGGTCCACCAACGTGCCAAAGCCGTAGGCATTCGGCCGGGTGGGCGTGCCGTCGGGTTTGGGCGGAGTGTAGAGCTGCAACTGGGCGTCGGTCTGGTCGTAATACACGTAGCTGAGGTACCACATCATGTCGCTGAGGACGATGCGGTCGTCTTCCTGGTAATTGCGGTTGACGAATTCCACCGGCACGTTGAACTGGTCGTGTTCGTCCACGGTGAAATTGTTTTTCAACCCCACCAGTTCCACGCCGACAAACAGCACGAACAGCGCCGCCCCCAGCAGTGAAAACCGCGATGGCAGACGATCGATGGCTATCGCCAGCAGGATCGGCAAACCCAGGGCATACACCGTCAGGTAACGTTCGATAAACACCGGGGAAATAAATGACACCCCGTAGACCAACAGCAGTGGCAACAGGAAAAACAGCGCCAACAGGCTGGCCGGCCGATAGCGCTCACGGTCACGCCAAGCGGTGGCAAACACGACAGCCACCAGTAGCAACGGGAACAGCCAGAACAGCGGCGACCAGAAACCGACACCTTCGTCTTGAAGCACAAACTGCCACATCATCGACGGCAGGGAGAACAGGCTGACCGGCTCTTCCCAGCCAATATCACCGCCCACCTTGAGCTGTTCGACATGCTGCACCAGGTCCAGCAGGTTCGGCAGCCACGGCAGGTACAGCAACACAATCGCGGCGTTGGCCACCCACCAGGCCGGGCGTGTGATAAGCCGCTGGTCACGCGGCATCGTGCCAGCCAGCACACCCAGATAGGCCCAGTGCACTAACACGCACAGTGCAGTGAAATAATGGGTGTAGAAACCGGCCGTCATCAAGATGACATACGCCGCCAGATACCGCGTGCGCTCGGGTTGGCGCACCCAGTACACCAGCGCCAGCGTGGCGCCCAGCAGCCACACGCCCAGCAGCGAATACATGCGCACTTCCTGGCTGTAGCGCACCGCCGTCGGCAACAGCGCCAGCAGGATCCCCGCCAGCACCGCCGCACGGCGGGTGGACAGTTGCCGCGTGAGCCAGATGCCCAAGCCCACGACGACCACGCCGGGAATGGCACTCATGCCGCGAATCGACCAGATGCTGTCGCCGAACAGTTCGATCCAGCCGCGCAGCAGGAAAAAATACAACGGCGGGTGCACATCGTGCGCCGCGTGGAACCACAGGTCGCCCAAGGCGTATTCGCTGAGCAGCAGGCTAGAGCCCTCGTCGCCCCAAATCGCCGCCGACGTCAGATTGTAAAGACGCAGGGCCATGGCCAGCGCCAGGATCGGCACCCACCAGAGACGGCTGATCCAGCCGGTACCTTCCCAACTGAGGCGATTGAGTGCGGGTAACGTCCCGACCTTTTCATTTTGCTCTACCACAGACCGACGCACCTCGATTCCCCCGATTGCCCAAGCGCAAACACCGCCACTCTAGGACAAAAGACCCAGGCTGGCTGCTGGAATCGGACAAATCAGTAATTTGTGCAGGGCTTCTCCGAAGCAACCGTAGGAACACGCTATTATTGCCCCCCTCCAAGGACTCAGGATCAAGGACACGCCATGCGCATCGGTTTTCTGTCACCCCTGGCACTGGCACTGCTTGCCGGCATCACCCAACAGGCCCAGGCCAGCTCTGACGACTCGTGTTACCCCGATTGGCGCGTCTCGCGTGACAGCCTCGATTCCTGCAGTAACCTGCCCTTCCTCAGCCCCGGCAACGACAGTCGCGTCAACCTGCGCCTGCTGCTGGCGGACAAACAGGCCGAACCGCTTACCCCCAACGCCCTGAGCGAAGATGATCTGTCCCAGGGCTTCGGCCCGGTGCCCTTCCCGGTCTATCGCCTGGCGCCTATTCCCGCGACAAACGATGAGCCCGACAACAAGCCGGACGACTCGCGCACCGCCGAACTCGACACCCTGCTCAAGCCCCTGGGCATCCAGCGCGACGAGTACAAGACCGCAGGCGAAGCGTTCCTGACTGGCGAAGGCAGCCGTTGCCGCAGCAACGATGATGACAGCGCCACGGCCTTCATCAGCCAGGTGATCAAGGCCGACATGCCGGCAGCCGAGCGTGAGTTGCTGGTAAAGGCGCGCTTGCAACTGCTCAAGGCCTGTTCGTGGGAAGGCCAGGTGGTGGACGCCCAGCAGATCCAGTCCCACGACGGCCAACTGTTCCGTACCTACCTGCAAGCCGCCGCCGACTTCTACAGCGGCCGCTTCGGTGACGCTGAGCGCGGTTTTGCCGCCGCCAGCACCAGCCAGGTGCCTTGGCTGAAGGAAACCGCGCTGTACATGACCGCACGTACCTCCTTGAACCAGGCCCAGGCTGAAGCCTTTGACGAGTACGGCATGCCGCAGCTTGAGCATGTGGATAAGTCCGCCCTGAGTGATGCCGAAGAAGGCTTCCTCGGTTACCTGAAAACTTATCCACAGGGCGACTACCTGGCCTCCGCGCGCGGCCTGCTGCGTCGCGTCTATTGGTTGGCCGGTGACAACACCAAACTCGCCGAGGCCTTCGGCTGGGCGATGACCGAAGCGACTGACGCGCAGCGCAATGTGTCGCTGGATGATCTGGTGGAGGAAGCCGACCTCAAGCTGTTGATGGTCAATAGCGAGACCGTCACCACGCCGATGATCCAGTTTGTCAGTGACCTGATGGTGATGCGCGGTGGCAACCAGCCCGCCCTCTCTCGCGCCGACCTGGAAAAGCAGAAAGCGGCGTTCGCCGGCGCGCCGGAGCTGTATGACTACTTGCTCGCGGTGTCTGCGCTGTATACCGAGCATCAGCCGGACGCCGCGCTGAAACAATTGCCCCAGAGCGTGCCGTCGAGCTTGAATTACTTCGCCTTCAGCCAGCAGACCCTGCGCGCCCTGGCCCTGGAAGCCAAGCAAGACTGGAAAGGCGCCGAAGCGCTCTGGCTGCAACTGCTGCCACTGGCGAAACTGCCGTTGCAACGCGACCAACTTGAGCTGGCGTTGGCCATGAACTACGAGCGCAGCGGCCAGTTGGCCAAGGTGTTTGCCACCGATTCGCCGATCAGCGCCAAGCCGGTGCGTTACATCCTGCTGCGCAACGTCGCCGGTCCCGAGTTGTTGCGCCAGCAGATCGCCGGGGCCAGCGCCCCCCTGGAACGCCAGACCGCGCAATTCGTGTTGCTCTACAAAGACCTGCTGCGCGGCCAGTACGCAACGTTCGCCGACGACCTCAAGCAACTGCCAGCCGCTGCCCCGGACGACAAACTGGGCACCAGCCTGGGTTATGTCTACAGCGCCAGCCAGACCTTGAAGCTGTTCCAGTGGAACGGTGACAAAGCCGAGTCCGGCTACGCCTGCCCGAGCATCACGCAAATCGCTGCGACCTTGCAGGCCGATGCCAAGAACCCACAGGGCCTGAACTGCCTGGGGGAATTCATCCTGCGCAATGGCCTGGACGGCATGCCACTGGAACAGGCGCGCGCCGCCGGCAGCCTGGGCAGCAGTGCATCGGACTTCAAGGGTGAAACCTTCTCGCGCCTGGACGGCTACAAACAGGTGATCGGCAACGCCAAGGCCCCCAAGAACGACAAGGCCTACGCACTGTTCCGCGCCATCAACTGCTACGGACCTTCGGGCTACAACAGTTGCGGCGGCGTGGACGTGGAACCGGCCGTGCGCAAAGCCTGGTTCCGCCAGCTGAAAACCAGCTACGCCGACACCCAGTGGGGCAAATCGCTGCAGTACTACTGGTGAAACACCTGTGGCTCGGCTTGCTGTTGCTGGCAAGCTCGGCCTTCGGCGCCGTCGACGCCCGCAACTATGACGCTTTCTGGCTGTGGAGCGGCGTCGCGCCACAGCCGGTGCTCAAGCAGGCGAAAACCCTGTACATCCTCCAGGGCCAGATCAACTCCACGCGCCGCGCGCCAAGGCGCGGCGTGCAGATGATCGCCCAAGGCATCAGCGTGCCGCGCCTGACCCAGGGCGACATCTGGATTGTCTATCGCGCCCACACCCTGCACTGGCCCGAACAGGTCTACACCCAACTGCTTGGCCAGGTACAACGCTGGCGGGACGCAGGCAATCCGGTGGTCGGCATTCAGATCGACTTCGACGCCCGCACCCAGTACCTGCACGAATACGCCGACTTCCTGCGCGACCTGCGCCAGCGCCTGCCCGCCGACCTGCGCCTGAGCATCACCGGCCTGATGGACTGGAGCAGCAATGCCGACCCCACCGCCATAGCCCAGCTCAAGGGCGTGGTGGATGAAGTGGTGGTGCAGACGTACCAGGGGCGCCACAGCATCCCGGATTACGCGGCGTATTTGCCACGAATGAATCGGTTGGGGTTGCCGTTCAAGATCGGCTTGATTCAAGACGGGGCGTGGGAGGAACCGAAGTATTTGCAAACGAGCGAGTGGTTTCGAGGGTATGTGGTGTTTTTGCAAAACCCTTGAAACGCCGTTCTCTTATCCGGCGCCCCAGACGGTAACAAGCAAGCCCCATCCCAGTAGCCCGATGCCTATTCCCAGCCAATTGGCGCGCGTCAGGCGTGCGTTTCCCTCTCCCTCGGGATCCTGCTCCAAGTGATTGATCGCGCACTGCAGCTGCAACGCCAACGCCACCTGCAACACGGCGATGCAGGCAACGACAGCCAGTGCGGCAAACGGCGACAACAGCCACAGCACGGTGAACGGCAAGCACCCTCCCACAAAGATCACCGCCGCCAGCCAGCGCGGCCACCAATGGTAGGCCGACTCGCCCTGCTCCAGTTCACGCATCACGCTGAGGATCAGCGAACAGAAGTAGCACGCCGGAAACATCACCCGAACCCAGGGCCACAGCGTCTTGCCGCTGGCTTGCTGGTGAAGCGCCCATTGCTGGTAGAGCCAGTAGGCAAAGTAGCCGCCCAGGGTCAGCAGCACCAAGACGAGGAGTTTGCGCGGGGCGACCACCAGGAATACCGGTTCGCGAACCGGCATCCAGCTCAGGCGGGAACGTGGTGTGGCATAGGGATCTTCAGCGACAGACATAGGCCGTATCTCGCGAGGGTGGCCAGCCAAAAGCTAACGCTCGCGAGACGTTTAAAGTTCACACCCGACTCAATCAGGACGTGTCCTACAACCGACTGCCTACCAGTCGTAGGTCAGGCTCGACACCACCGTACGCCCTTCGCCGTAGTAGCAATCCAGGTCACTGGTGCACTGCGACACATAGGTCTTGTTGGTGAGGTTCTGCACGTTCATCGCCAGCTTCACGCCCTTGAGTTTCAGCGGCGAGCGGCTCAGGTCGTAGCTCAGGCTGGCGTCGTAGACGCTGTAGGAGGGCACAGTAAAGGCACCTTCGTAGTAATCACCCAGGCTCTGGCGAGCGTAGCGCACACCCAGGCCTGCGCCGAGGCCGGCCAACGGGGTGTCGCCAAGTACGCTGTAGTTGACCCACATCGACGCGGTCAGCGGTGAGATACCGGCGGGATGGCGACCCTCGCGGCCGTCGTTGTCCTTGGTGTATTTGATGTCGTTGCGCGAAGCCGACGCGACGATGTCCCAGGCATCGCTGAGGACGGCCTTGGCTTCCACTTCCACGCCGCGTGAACGCATGGCACCGCTTTGGGTGCTGAAGGTGGTGTCGACCGGGTTGGTGGTGAGCACGTTTTCCTGGTCCAGTTGATAGGCCGAGACCTGCACGAAACTCTTCTGCCCAGGCGGTTGGTACTTCACACCGACTTCGTATTGGTTGCCGGTAGACGGCTCGAAGGGCTTCTGGTTGGCGTCAGTGCCGGCCAGTGGCAGGAAGGATTCCGTGTAGCTGACAAACGGCGCCAGGCCGCTATCGAACAGGTACACCAGGCCCGCACGGCCCGTGAAGGCCTGGTCTTTGCTGGCAAACCGGGTGTTGGCCAGGGGCTCTTTGTTGACGACGTTGGCCCAGTCGTAGCGCCCGCCCAGTACCAATGCCCATTTGTCCCACTTGATCTGGTCCTGCACGTAAAGGCCGGTCTGGGTAATGGTGCGGTCCCAGCGGTACGGTTGGCCGAAATTCAGGCGCTGGCCGTAGACCGGCTTGAACAGGTCGATGATCGGCGGATTGCGGTCGTACAAGCCGTGGAACTGCGAGTTGGAATGGTAGTAGTCCAGGCCGAAGATCATCGTATGAGAGAAGGCACCGGTATCAAATTCCGCCTGGGCGATGCTGTCCACGCCAAACACTTTGTTGTTCTGCGCCCAGTCCACACCGAAGCGTTGCAGGTAGCGTTGATCCTGTACGCCAGTGGTCGGGTTGGCGACGAAACGGTAGCCGTGCAACGGCGCGGTGTAGCGGTCGTCGACCTCGGCATAACGTGCGTTTTGCTTGAGGGTCCAGGTGTCGTTCAAGCGATGGGAAATCTCGTAGCCCAGCGCGTATTGCTCGCGGTTGTACTGGTTGACGCCAGGCTCGCCGATAAACAGGTCGCGCTTGATCTTGCCGTTGGGGTTGGCCCACAGCGTGCCGGACGCCGGCAACCCCTGGGCTTCGGGCACGCCTTTGTCTTTCTGGTACTGGGCGAACACCGTCACGCGGGTGTCATCGTCGGGCAGCCAGGTAAAGCTGGGGGCGATGAACTGGCGTTTGTTTTCGACGTAGTTGATTTCGTCCTGGCCGTCATTGGCCAAGCCGGTCAGGCGATACAAAAACTGCCCTTGCTCATCCAGGGGACCGCTCAGGTCGATGGCCGCGCTTTTGTGCTCGTAGGTGCCCGCTTCCAGTACCACTTGGTGGATCGGCGTTTCGCTGGGGCGCTTGCTGACCATGTTGACAATGCCGCCAGGCTGGTTCTGCCCGTACAGCACCGAGGCCGGGCCCTTGAGCACTTCGATGCGCTCCAGGGAATACGGCTCGATCTGCAACGCACCGCCGGTGCTGCCGCCGCCATAAGGCAAGTGCAGACCGTCCAGATAAAGCGGCGTAGGCGAGAAGCCCCGGGACGTCGGTTCATCGAACAGCTTCACCCGGTCGGCGAAACCACCCGCACTCATGCCCGGCGTATAGAGCAACGCCTGGGTGACGCTTTGCGCGCCGCGCGCCTTGATCTCGGCGGCGGTGATCACGTTGATGGTCTGCGGAATTTCCACCAGTGCCGAATCGGTCTTGCTGCCGGACGCACTGCGGGTGGCGACAATCCCGTCCACCGGGCCCCAGGCACTTTCCTGGGCTTGCTGGCCGCTGATCTGGGTGGCGCCCAGTTGCAAAGGTCCGCCATTGGAAACCGCCTGCAACGACCAACCACCCTGGGATTGCATCGCCATTAGGCCGCTGCCCGCCAGCAGCCGCTCCAGACCCGACCCGACGCCATAGCGCCCTTGCAGGCCCGCACTGCGCTTGCCTTCGGTCAGCGTCGCGTCCACCGACAGCAAAATGCCCGACGCGCTGGCAAAGCGATTCAGTGCCTGGTCGAGGCTGCCGGCCGGGATGTTGTAGCTGCGCTGCGCCTCGGTACTTTCTTCGGCATGGACCAGCGTCGGTACCATCGGCACCGTCGCCAACAGGCTGACAAACACGCCACGGCGCAGGGCGCGGGCCAAGGGTTGGATTGGGTGGTGCGGCATTGCAGGACTCCCCGTGAGATCGCTTCTTGATTGGCTTTCAAGAGGTATCCCGAACGGGATGTAAAAACCGACAAGCCTGGGTGCAAAAATTTTCAGACTCGCGCCTTGATCGTCACCCAATAACGCGTGACCGCCTGCACCTGCACCGGCAACGAGCGCTCCAGCGCGGCGAGGATGGCATCGGTATCGTTCAGCGGAAACACGCCCGTCAGCAGCAGACCGGCCACCGCCTGATCACACCGCAGCAGCCCCGGACGATAACGGCTCAGTTGCGCCACGAACTCGCCCAACGGCTGGCGCTCGGCGATCAGGCGGTGCTCGGTCCAACTGCTGGCATTGGCGCCCACCGCCGCCAGCGCCGAACTTTGATGCGGGTCGAACCACAGGCTATCACCGGCGTTCATCTGCACGGCTACGCCCTGTAACGGCGTCACGCGAACACGGCCTTCGTACAGGTCGACACGGCTGCCATCGGCCAGGTCGCACACGGCAAAACGAGTGCCCAGCGCCTGCACATCGCCCGCTGGGGTTTCGACGATCAACGGGCGGAAGGGATCGTGGCCGCTGGTCAGCAGGATCTCGCCGCGGATCAGGCGAATACGCCGCTCACTGGCGCTAAAACGCAGGTCGACCGCGCTGTCGCTGTTGAGGTCCAGGCGCGTGCCATCGCTGAGGGTGACGTGGCGAATCTCGCCGGTGCGGGTGCGGTATTGCGCGAAGGCGGCTTGCCAGGGTTCGCTGCGTTGCACCAAGTAACCACTGCCGCCGGCGACCAGCAGCAGGCCGAGCAGCTTGAGCGCAGCGCGGCGCTGCGTATCCGGCGTGTCACGCAACACCGCGCGGGCGCTGTCGGTAGGCACGCTGCCGAGGGTGTGCTGCAGCTGCTGCAAACGCTGCCAGGCCCGACGATGTTCCGGATCGGCAGCCTGCCATCGGGCAAAAGCCTGGCGTTGTTCGCCTTGCAGGTCGCCGCCCCATTGCAGCATCAGCCATTCGCTGGCCTGCTCGACAATCGCCGGGGCGATAGGTGCGTCGTGTCTCATTCGGCGTAGGCCACTTGGTAGCAGGCGACGATGGCGCGGGTCATGTACTTCTGCACCGAGCTAATGGAGACATCCAAGCGCTCAGCGACCTGTGCATAACTCAGGCCTTCGAACTGCGACAGCAAAAACGCCTGGCGTACGTTGCCGGGCATGCGGTCGAGCATGGCGTCGATCTGCATCAGGGTTTCAAGGATCAGCGCGCGGGTTTCCAGGGACGGCGATTCCGGCTCGGGCAGGTGCGCGATGCTTTCCAGGTAGGCGCGCTCGATGCGCAGGCGGCGCCACTGGTCGATCACCAGGTTGCGCGCGATCTGCGCCAGGTAGCTGCGGCTTTCCTTGTCGCCGGGAAAGCGCCCGGACACCAGCAGGCGCAGGAAGGTGTCCTGCGCCACGTCAGCCGCATGCTCGCGATCGCCCAGGCGCTTGCGCAGCCAGCCTTGCAGCCAGCCGTGATGGTCGCGGTACAGGAGGTGAAGCTGTTGCTGGCCGTCAGTCGCGCTGTCCATGAAAAAGCTCAGATACACTATTGAGAGCAATTATCATTACAGTTTATTTAGCGACTGACAAAAACTCTTTGTACTTAGCGCCCGGCGGTTTTCAGCGGGTACACCGATTCCCAGCCGCCGCCCAACGCTTTGTACAAGCCGACCATCGCCAGCGACACGCCCGTCGAGCTTTCCACCCACTGCTCTTGCGTGGCGAGCAGCGCGCTTTGCACGGTGAGTACGTTGACGAAATCCACCACGCCTTCAACGTACTGCTGCTGCGCGGTGCGCAGGGCAATCTGGTTCTGGCGCACGGCTTCGGCAAGGCTGTCGCGGCGCAGTTGGCTGGCGTTGTAGCGGGTCAGTTGGTCATCGATTTCATGCCAAGCGCGCAACACGGTTTGTTGGTACGCCAGCGCCGCTTCCTGTTGCTGGGCTTCACGCAGGCTCAACATGCCTTGCAGGCGCCCGCCATTGAACAGCGGCAAGCTGAACTGCGGGCCGAAGGCAAAAGCGCGAGATCCCCAGGAGCCAAAATCCGACAGTTGCATGGCCTGGGAGCCGAGGCTGCCGGACAAGGTAATGCGTGGGTAGAAATCGCCCTTGGCCACACCGATACTCGCAGTGGCGGCATGCAAATGCGCCTCGGCCTGGCGGATATCCGGGCGGCGTTCGGCCAGCTCCGACGGCAGACCAATCGCGACCTGGCGCTGGGTTTGCGGCACGGCGGCGTCCTTGGACAACTGCGCGTGCAGCGCTTGTGGCGGCTCGCCCATCAACAGACTGAGGGCGTTGATGAGCTGGTCCTGACGCTGTTGCAGATCCGGCAGGCGCGCCTCGATGGCGGCGACTTGAGCGGCGGCTTCGGCAACGTCCAGGTCCGTCGCCACACCGTCCGCCAAGCGCAACTGCGACAGCTTGAGGCTGTGGCGGGCGACATCAAGGTTTTGCTCGGTGACGGCGCGGGTGTTTTGCACGCCGCGCAGTTGGATGTAGTCCTGGGCGGTCTCGGCCAACACTGACAACAGCACCGCGCGACGATCGTTTTCGGCCACTTGCAGGGTGGCGTCGGCGGCTTCGGTTTCGCGTTTGACGCGGCCCCAGAAGTCCAGCTCCCAGGAGGCCGAGAAGCCCATGTCCCACTGGTTGAACGCCGAACGGCCATTGTTGCCGGACGGGTCGCTCAAGCCTTTGCCGCTGTTGCGT
Source organism: Pseudomonas sp. FH1 (assembly GCF_000510895.2). Lineage (NCBI taxonomy): Bacteria > Pseudomonadati > Pseudomonadota > Gammaproteobacteria > Pseudomonadales > Pseudomonadaceae > Pseudomonas > Pseudomonas sp. FH1. The sequence goes on along the minus strand of NZ_AOHM01000052.1, from coordinate 17,592 downwards.
TGTCGCAGGTAATCACCGTTGGCATTGACGTTCGGATAACGCTCGGCGGTGGTCACCTGGCGTACCGCGCGGCTTTGTTGCAGACGGCTGCTGGCGAGTTTCAGGTCGAGGTTATCGGTGAGCGCGCGGCGTGTAAGCGCCGAGAGTTGCGCGTCCTGGAACACATCCCACCAGCGTTCCTGCAACGGATCACTGACCGCACGGCTGGCCGCCTGGCGGCCCTGGGGCTCGCTCCATTGGGTCACTTGCGGGTTCTGGGGCGTGTGGAAGTCCGGACCGACCGTGCAGGCGCTCAGGCTGATGAGGCTCAAGGTGAGCCAGGCCACTCGTTTCATTGCTGAGCCACCTCGCGCTGCTGCGCGGCCGGCGAGGTGTCGACGCTGGCTTCCACCGACATGCCGACCCGCAGACGCTCAATGTGCGCCTGGTTGGGTTCGAGGACGATCTTCACCGGAATGCGTTGCACCACCTTGGTGAAGTTACCGGTGGCGTTGTCCGGCTTGACCGAGGCAAACGTCACGCCCGTCGCGGGCGCGAGGCTCTCCAGATGGCCGTTGAGCAATTCACCGTCGAGGCTGTCGACACGCACCTGCACGGCTTGGCCGGCATGCATATGGGAGAGCTGGGTTTCCTGGAAGTTGGCGACCACGTAGGCCTCTTCCAGCGGCACGACCGCGAGGATCTTGCTGCCCGGCGTCACATAGGCGCCCACCCGCACTGCACGCTCGCCGACCATGCCATCCACCGGCGCGACGATGCGCGTGTACGACAGTTGAAAACTGGCCAGTTCCAGCGCGGCTTGGGCGCGTTTGAGCCCACCCTCGGCGGCATCGCGCTGGGCGGTGAGGATTTCCACTTGCTTGCGTTCCGCCGCCAGCACGGCCGTGGCATTGGCCAGGCGCGCGGTGGCCTGGTCGATACGGGTCTTGGCTTGCTGAGCGTTCTGCACGGTGCCGGCGCCGACTCCGGCGAGGTGGTTGTAGCGATTGAGTTCGTGTTCGGCGAAGGCCATTTCGGCGCGATCCGCCGCGACGGTGGCCTGGGCCTGGGCAATGACCGAACTTTGCCGCTCCAGGGTCGCCGTGGCGTTTTTCAGTTGGGCCTGCGCCACCAAGGTATCGGCGTCGGCCGCCTGGGCGGCAGCGCGGAAATCGCGGTCGTCGATCAGCGCCAGCAGTTGCCCGGCCTTGACGCGCTGGTTGTCTTCCACCAGCACCTCCTTGATAAATCCGGCCACGCGCGGCGCCACCAGGGTGAAGTCAGCGGCGACGAAGGCGTCGTTGGTGGTCTGGCGCTTGCTGCCCAGCACGCCCGGCGCGACCAGGTACACCAACACGCCGACCGCAAATACGGCGATGACGGAGACGGCAATTTTGTCTTTGCGTTTCATGAACAGTCCTTTCTATCAAGTCGGTGCGCGGGGCGGAAACATCCGCGTGGGCATCCAGAAAATCAGCAGGATCAACGCCACTGCGACCGCAGCCATGACGTAATACAGATCCGAAGAAGTCAGCACCACGGCCTGCTCGTGCAGGCGGTGCGCCAGGCCCGGCGCGTCGCCTTCAGCCAGGGGCGAGTTACCCAGGCGGTCCACCAACATGGTCGAGTGGAAGTGCAGGCGTTGGGTGGTCAGCGTGTCGATCACGCCGGTCGCAATCACGGCGGCGAGGCCCTTGATGGTGTTGAACCAGGCGGACGCGAACGGCCCGTCCATGGGCTGGATGCTGCCGGTAGAAAGCATCAGCAGCGGCAACACGGCCATCGGTTGCCCGAAAATCTGCAACAGGTACAGGCCATAGAAATCGTCGCGAATCCACTCCGAGGTCAGGTGTGCACTGCCCACGCAGCACAGCACCAACATGCTCAGTCCGATCCCCAGCACCCAACGGCAATCGACCCAGCGCAGGTTGCACAGCGCCGCCACCAGCGGCAGCGCGATCAACTGTGGGATCGCCATCAGCAGCATCACCGGCGCGGTTTGCAGCGGACGGTAACCCTGGACCTGGGCGAGGAAGCTTGATGGGATGATGATCACCGACGTCAGCACCATCAGCACGCCCGCCAGCACGATCAGGGCGAATGACAGGTTGCGCAGGCCGAGCATCTGCAATTTGAAGAACGGTATCGGCTGCGACCACTCATTCACCATGAACAGCACCAGCAATAGGCTGCCGCCACACAGCAGGAAGGTGATCAGGCCCGACTCGAACCAGTCCAGCCGATTGCCTTGCAGGATGCCGATGACCAGCATGCAGATCGCCGGGAAGCCCAGCAGCAAGCCACGCCAGTTGAACTGCTTGAAGCGCTCCAGGCGCAGCGGATCCTGCGGCAGGCCGTAGGCCACGGCAACCATGGCCAGCAGGCACGGCGCGACGATTTGCCAGAAAGCCCACTGCCAGCCGACGTACTCGGTCCACAGCGCCGCCAGGGGCGTGCCGAGGCTCGGGCCGAAGGTGGCCGTGAGCGCGTAGCCGGCCAAGCCGTACAGTTTCACGTTGGCCGGCAGGAAACGCAGGGCCACGGTCATCAGCATCGGCGGCAGCGCGCCACCGGCCAGGCCTTGCACGGTGCGCAGCACCAACAGGCTTTCGTAGTTCGGCGCGAACGGACACAGGATGCCGAGCACAGTGAACAGTCCGATGGCGCACAGCGTGAAGCGACGCAGCGAAAAGGTCACCGAACACCAGGGCGCAAACGCCATGGCCGCCACGGAAGTCGCGGTGTAGGCCGCGACCAGCCAGGTGCCTTCGTCAAAACCGATGTACAGCGCACCACGGATATCCGCGAGGGCCACCTTGGTGACCATCTCGTTGAGGCCAGAGACCAGCACCGCCAGCAACACGCCGACCAGCCCGACGATGATGCGCGGGCCGAATACGGGTGGGGTCATGGCAGTGGGTGTGGCTGCGGCCGCAAGGGTGGGGGCAGCGAGGGAGGTCATGAACAGGTAACTCGAAATGTTAAATACCTGAGCAGTTTAATCAGGCAAACACATGACAAAAAGTTACTTGTTGGAAGGATATAAGTGCGTCAGGCGCAATGATCAGACTGGCTGCGCTTCAAGCCAGGTGGCGTGGCAACTCTCGCGCATGGTCTCGCGCAGCCATTTGTGAGCAGGATCTTTGTCGAATCGCGGGTGCCAGGATTGGGCCAAGACCAGCGTCGGCAGGGAGATCGGCAACGCGAACGAGCGTAGGGGCAGTTTTAGGCGATTGGCGCTCAACAGCGCTTCCTTGGGTACCGGCAGCAGCAGGTCGGAATCGGGCAGCATGAACATCGCGCCGTGAAAGCCAGGCGCGATCATCGCCACGCGGCGCTCCAGGCCCTGGGCATTCAGCGCGGTGTCGATCGGCCCACGGGCAATGCCGCGCCGCGAGATGCTGATATGGGAATAGCTGGCAAAGCGGGCGGCGGTGATTTCTTCGTCGAATAACGGATGGTCTTCCCGCGCCAGGCCGACAAAGGTGGTGGAGAACAGGTTCTGCACCTTCACTTCTGGGGTGACCGGCATGGTGTTGCTCACGCGCAAATCCAGGCGGCCTTCACGCAGGGCTTCGTCGTCGGTGTCGCCTTCGGGCACGAAGCACAGCTCGCACAGCGGGGCCATGCGCTCCATGGTGTCGAACAGGCGACCGCCATACACGCCGATGAAAAAGTCATTGGCGCGTACGCTGAAGCGACGGCGCAATGTACTCAAATCCACTTGGTCCGCCGAACGGAACAGCAGCGCCGCCTGTTCCACCACGTTGCGTACCTGGCCTTGCAACTGCAGGGCCTTGGGCGTCGGCACCAGGCCGCGACCGGCGCGCACCAGGATCGGGTCACCCACCGCTTCGCGGATTCGCGTAAGGGTGCGGCTCATGGCCGCCGGGCTGAGGTTCATGCGGCGCGCGGCGCCAACCACGCTGCCTTCGTCGAGCAACGCATCAAGGGCGACCAGCAGGTTCATGTCCGGTAGTTGCATGCCAAGCACTCGTGACCCGTAGAGAGTGAACTGGGCGCAATCGTAGCAGGCTTTACAGGTAGCGCTTCACGTTACGGGGCAGGTAGTCCGCGTAAGCAGCTTTGGGATGAGCCTGGCATTTGCGCACGATGTCCGACAGGGAGTTTTCCAGTTCGTCGGCACGGGCCAGTCCTTCGTTGTAGTCGCTTTTACCGCTTAACGCCGGAAACATTACCGCCACACGGGTAATGGCAAAGCTCTTCATGGCGATCAACGGACGGGTGGGATGCTCACGACGGAACTGGCTGACTTCTTCCGTCAGCGCGCTGCAGGATTGGTAGGTGGTTTGGGTGAAGGTCAGTTGAGTCGTTTCTTTCTTCGGTGGTTCGGGCGTGAAAATCATATCGTTCTGCGCGTCGAGCACCGCCGGCCGATCGGTAGTGACCGTCCACGGCTTGAAGCGCCAGAGTGTAGCCGCGGCCACGGCAGCTTCACCAAACGCCGGCTTGGTGGCGCTGAGCGCTTTGACATCACTGACCGTACCGTCGTTGTGAATATTCAAGCTGATGCGTGCATGCCCTTGGGTGAAGGTCAGGTGACTGGGATAAAGCGGCTTGGGCATGCTGACCACCTCGGGCACAAACTCCGCGAAGACCGAGGTCGACAATAGCAAGGCTGCTGCCAAGACAAAAAACCGCATCGTCGTAAATCCTTTTACCGAGTACGCCTGACGCCAAGGCGGCGTCAGATTCGGCCGGCATTATCGGGCTCACGTCGGGCAAAGAGCAATCATTCCTGTTTAGCGCTGCATCCCCCAACGCTTCACAGTAAGGCGCTCGACGGTGTCAAACACCAGGTTTTCCACCATCAGGCCGATCAGGTTCACCACCGCCAGCCCGGCAAACACCTTGTCGGTATACAGCTCGTTGCGGTTCTGGAAGATGTACCACCCCAGGCCGCCCTTGCCACTGGTGGCCCCGAACACCAACTCGGCGGCGATCAACGTGCGCCAGGCAAATGCCCAGCCGATCTTGAGGCCTGCGAGGATCGACGGCAGTGCCGCCGGGATCAGGATGAACAGCACAAAACGCATGCCCTTGAGGCCATAGTTGCGCCCGGCCATGCGCAAGGTTTCGGACACGCCGAGGAACCCGGAATAGGTGTTGAGCGCCAGCGCCCACAACACCGAGTGCACCAGCACAAAGATCAGGCTGTTCTGCCCCAGGCCGAACCACAGCAGCGCCAGCGGCAACAACGCGATGGCGGGCAGCGGGTTGAACATCGAGGTCAGGGTGCTCAGCAGATCGCGGCCCAGTTGGGTCGACACCGCCAAGGTGGTCAGGGCGAACGCCAGCACGATGCCAATCAGGTAACCCTTGATCAGCACCACCAGCGAAATGCTTACCTTGCTCAGCAGTTCGCCGCTGAGCAGGCCGTCATAAAGTGCGGCCGATGTCTGCAAGAAGCTCGGCAACAGCAAGTCATTGTTCTGATAACGCGCAACCGCTTCCCAGAGGATCGCGAGCACGATCAGGATCAGGCCCTTGCGCAGCCAGCCTTGTTGCCACAGGCGTTGGCGCAGGGGCAGTTCGCGCTCCACGGGAACGCTGAGCAGTGGTTCGAGCGTGATTTCATATTCCTGGCGCATGGATGTTCCCCTTAATACGCGATGCGGATATCAGCGAAACCCAACTCACGTTCGGCCTCGGGCGCTTCATCGAACAACAGGCGATGAATGCGTCGCGCCGACGCCTGGAACTCCACGCCACCGAGGCTGTGCAGGTCGTATTGATGGCTGTGGATTTCCGCGCGTACGCGCCCAGGATGGGGCGACAGCAACAGGATACGGTTGCCCACTACCAGCGCCTCTTCGATGGAGTGAGTCACGAACAACAGGGTGAAACGCACTTCTTCCCAAAGCAGCAGCAGTTCTTCCTGCATCTTGCGCCGGGTCAGGGCGTCGAGGGCGGCGAAGGGCTCATCCATCAACAGGATTTTAGGCTGCATGGCCAAGGCACGGGCGATGGCGACACGGGCCTTCATCCCGCCGGAAAGCGTGTGGGGATAGGCGTCGGCAAACGCCGTGAGGCCAACTTTGTCGAGGTAGTGCAGCGCGCGCTCTTCGGCTTCAGCGCGCTTCAAGGTTTTCGAGGCCAGCAGTGGAAACATCACGTTCTGTTTGACGGTTTTCCACGGCGGCAACTGGTCGAACTCCTGAAACACCACGATGCGGTCCGGGCCCGGTTGCTCGACCTTTTGCCCGAGCAGACGGATCTCACCTTCGCAGGGCTTGATAAACCCGGCGATGGACTTGAGCAAGGTGGATTTGCCACAGCCCGACGGACCGAGCAGCACATAGCGGTCGGCGGGATCGATCTCGAAACTCACCTGATGGGTGGCCCGCACCACGCGCTCGGGGGTGCGGTATTCCAGGCTGACGTTATCCACCGCCAGTAACGGCAAGGCGGTGTTCAGGTTGCTGGCCGTGTGGCCTTGCAAGGGCGCGTTCATCTCAACTTCCTTGCAGGGGCTTGGCATCCTGGAAGAAGTAGTCCTTCCACGATTCAGGCTTGTTCTTGATAGCGCCGACGCGGTAGAGGAATTCCGCCAGCGGATAAGTATTCTTGGGCGTGACGCTGAATTCGAACTGCGGGTTGTCGATGATTTTCAGCAGTTCGGCACGGTCAATCTTGGCCTTGGTCACGCGGATATAGGTGTCGGCCGCAGCCCCTTTGTCGTTCTGGGCGAACTGCGCGGCTTCGGTCAACGCCTCGACGAATGCCTTGTAGGTTTTCGGATTGTCATTGCGGAATTTCTCGGTGGCGAACAGCACCGTCGGCGAGTTCGGGCCGAGCAAGTCGTAGGTGTTCAGCACCACATGCACGTTCGGATTGGCCAGGGCCTGGTCCTGGAACGGCGGGTTGGAAAAATGCCCGGTCAGCTCGGTGCCACCAGCGATCAGGGCGGCGGTTGCATCCGGGTGCGGGACGGCGACGGTGTATTTGTCGAGGCGATTGAATTCCTTGTCGCCCCACTGTTTGGCGGCGGCGTATTGCAGGAAGCGCGACTGCACAGAAACGCCTACCGCAGGCACCGCGATGCGGTCCTTCTCAGTGAAATCGGCGATGGTCTTGACCTTGGGATTGTTGCTCACCAGGTAGTACGGGAAGTTACCCAGGGACGCGACGGCCTTGACGTTCTGCTTGCCGTGGGTGCGGTCCCAGATGGTCAGCAGCGGGCCAACGCCAGCACCGGCAATGTCGATGGAACCGGAGAGCAGCGCGTCATTGACGGCGGCGCCGCCGGACAGCTGAGTCCAGTCGACCTTGATGTCGATGCCTTCCTGCTTGCCGTATTTTTCGATCAGGTTCTGATCGCGCACCACGTTGAGCAATAGGTAAACGATGCCAAACTGTTCGGCGATACGGATCTCACCTTCGGCCTGCGCGGCTGTCGGTGCAGCAAGGCTGCCAGCCAGCAGGCTGACGCCCAGGCCGACAGTCGCGGCCAGCCGTGCGAATGGAATTTTCCTGGACATGGTCGTGCTCCGAATCAGAAAGGCGCGTCGCCCTGGATGGTGGTGCGAAACAGCTTGCGGCGCAGATGGCTCGGGCAACCGGCGGCCAGGTGGATCAGCGAGCGGTTGTCCCAGAACACCAGGTCGTGGGGCTGCCATGGGTGGCGGTAGATGTTTTGCGGCAACACGCTGTGGGCGTAGAGCTGGGCCAGCAGGTCGCGACTTTCGTCTTCCGGCAGGCCGACGATGCGCGTGGTGAATCCTTCACTGACGAACAGCGCCTTGCGGCCGCTTTCCGGGTGGGTACGCACGATGGGGTGCACCACTTCCGCAACCTGGGCAAGCTGCTCGGGGGTCAGTGTGGGGCGCCAGTTGCCTTCGAATTTGGTTTCGCTGTAGCGCGCGGTGTAGGAATGCGCGGCGCTGCGGCCTTCAACGGCGGTGCGCAGATGCGCGGGCAGTTGGTCCCAGGCTTTGTGCATGTCGGCGAACAGGGTGTCGCCACCTTCAGAGGGCAGCTCTTGGGCGTAAAGCATCGAGCCCAGGCTCGGCAGTTCTTTATAGGACAGGTCCGAATGCCAGAACTTGCCGGCGTCTCCCAGGCCGATGGATTGACCGTTTTCGATAATGTTGGAGACGATCAGGATTTCCGGGTGGTTGGCCAGCAGGAATTGCTTGAGCACGTGGATCTGCAGCACACCGAAGCGGCGGCTGAAAGCGATCTGCTGTTCGGGGGTGATGCGCTGGTCGCGGAACACCACGACGTGATGGTCCAGGTGCGCGCGGTGGATACGTGCAAAATCCTGGTCGTTGACCGGTCTCGACAAGTCCAAGCCTATGATCTCGGCGCCGACGTTGCCGGGCAATGGACGAATCTTGAAGGTTTGGGCGGTAGCGTTCGCTGTTGGAACAGTAGAGGTGGCGGACATGAGGTCACTCCCGGTCAGACAGGAGATTGACTTTATAGATATAAGAACGGCTATTTAAATACCGTTAATGAATATCGATATGCGGGAATGTTCCGGCCCAACCTCACGCTGCTTGGCCCTGGGGAATAAATTACAGCAGTAAAGTGTTCAGTCCATAACACCTGATGCTGCAATTGTCGGCGCTTGAAGCAGGCTGGATGAACTTGGATGCGTAAGGCGCCATAAATGCTGGCTGTGGGCGCTGGGAGCGCTATGTTGAAACGCTTACAAGCCGAAACTGTGCCCGTTTGACAAGCTTACGGGCAGTCTCTAGTGTGCATTGGATCCAATTAGCCACGTCCATTCGAATAAGGAGGATAGCGTAACCGTGACGCAGAAGCCGACCCCTTTGAACAGCATCAAGATCAGCGGACCTATTCCCGCCCATCTCGCGCGTTCCGTAATTGAAGAAACCTTACGCAACGCCATCCTGGATGGTCGATTGCCCTGTGGTACTGCCATGCGCCAACAGGAGTTGGCCAGCCTGTTCGGGGTCAGCCGCATGCCGGTGCGTGAAGCCTTGCGCCAGCTGGAAGCCCAGTCACTGCTGCATGTAGTGACGCACAAGGGCGCCGTCGTTGCTCCGTTGATCGAAGACAACTCGGCCGAGACCTATGAACTGCGGATGTTGCTGGAGTCTGAAGCGTTGCGCCTGTCGATTCCCTTGCTCACTGACACCGATATCGTCGAAGCGGAGGCCTTTATTTGTGCCCTCGAACAAGAAAAAGACTACTCAGAGATAGGACGCCTCAATCGCCTGTTTCACATGGCACTTTATGGCAAAGCCCCGAACCAACGGCTGCTCAAATTGGTGGAGCACGGTTTGAACGAAGAGGAGCGTTTCCTGCGTTACAACCTTGAGGCCATGGGGCTGGGCGAGACATCCCAGGAAGATCACCGCGAACTACTGAACCTCGTGGCGCAGAAAAAAACCCAGGAAAGCATCCTGACCCTGCGTAACCACTTGATGCGAGGCATGGAGGTGATCACGGCATACCTCAACGGCTTGGGTGCCCCCGCCAAGAAAGGCACGCACTAAGGCGTCATCTCCTGTTGCGGGGCGAACCAAGTAACGGTTGGCGCCCCGCCCCGAAGAAACTTCCCACTTCCAACAAAGCAACTAGATTACAGCAAATATTATTTAGCAAAACTTCTAACACATTTGTATGCCCGCAAAGTTGTTTAATCCGCTTATTATCTTTTATTACTAAACCAGACACTTCGCTAGACGTTGCAGCGCCCATATCGAGTCCTCCTGCACGCCAGCAACTGGTCTACTGCCACTCACCTCTTGCCAACTACAAATACTCATCGCTGTTTTTCACAGCAGACGCGGCAACTTATAGGCACCAACCATGCATCAACCGTTACTTGAAACAGCAAAACTTCAGTTATGCGGGCATTCGTTATTTTCAGAAATAACTTCCCTGCGAAAGTTACAACTTTTTATGGAAAGCCACGTATTTTCTGTCTGGGATTTCATGACCCTCGCTAAACGCCTGCAACAGGACCTGACCTGCACTCGCCTGCCCTGGCTACCGCCTGCCGACCCACACGCAGCGCGCTTGATCAATGAGGTCATACTGGGTGAGGAATCAGACCTGCATCCCGAGACAGGCTATTGCAGCCACTTCGAACTCTATCTGGAGGCCATGGCGGAGGTAGGTGCCAATACCTCGTCGATCAACCGCTTCGTTGCGCTGCAACGTCAAGGCCTGGAAGCAACTGCCGCCTTGCAGGCGATCGAGGTCCTTCCCGGCGTCGCTCGCTTCGTCAGCGATACATTGCAGCTTGCGCTAAATGCGCCTATCCATTGTGTTGCGGCAACCTTCCTGCACGGTCGCGAGCATGTCATCCCAGGGATGTTCGAGCGCATCCTGCAATCTGATGAGTTCATCCATCGCCAGGCGCCTACCTTGTGCGCCTATCTCAAGCGTCACATCGAACTGGACACCCAAGATCATGGACCGGCGGCAGAGCAGTTGCTCGAACGCCTGGCCAACGCTGACCCGGCATACCCGCAACAGGCCAACGACGCCGCGCTCGCTGCCGTGGAGGGGCGTATCGCGTTGTGGGATGAGGTTCGCGCCTCACTGCAGGAGGTGCACCCATGAACGCCACCGACTACCAACCCATTGCCCACGACTGGGAGCGCCGAGCAACCATTCGCACACGCCCGCGCCGCTTGCTGGAGAGCGATGACAAGCTGATCTATCCCCTGTGCCGCCAGCCCTTGGTACTCAGTGCGACCTTACTTGAACACTGCCCGCAGTGGCGCGATTTTGTACTGGTGCAGAGCTTCTACAAATTCATCAACGACGTGGTGATATTCGAGACTGAGATCGTCGACGAGACTGCACGCAGCATCGCCAAGAATCGCTTTTCGGTGCACTTCCCGCTGATCTGCCGTGTTGATGCAATGACTGTCGTTGTGGACGAGGACTACCACGCATTGGTTGCGCTGGATTTCCTGCAGCAAACCGTGGCCATGACCGGTATACAACCCTTGGAACTGCCGAGGGAAATCGAATTGAGCCGCGCACTGCCGGCGGCACAGGCACAGGCGCCAGCCCACCTGCGCGATGCCGTCGCGTTGATTGGGGTGGCCATTGCCGAAAACACGGTGACTCACGATGTGGCCGCGTTCTCCAAGGACACCAGTGTCAAAGCTTCCATCCGCGGCCTGATGGCCGACCACCTATTTGATGAAGGCCGCCACGCACAATTCTGGGTACGGCTCGTACGCTTGTACTGGCAGGCCGCGAGCGCGGACGACCGCAACAGCATTGCCAAGGTGCTGCCGGTTCTACTGGCCCAGTACCTGACGAACGACCTGCAAAAAGACTTCGACCTGTACGTGATCGAACATCTCGACATCAGCACCCACCTGCGCAGCGAATTACGCGATGAAGTCGCGGCGCTGGCCTTCCCCATCACACGTCAGCATCCATTGATGGCCAATATTCTTGGCTTCCTCCAACACAGCGGTTTGCTGCAAACGCCGAGTGTGGCGCAAGCGTTGAACGACTACTTGCCAGCGTCCGGGAGGGTGGCATGAGGCGACTGACTATCAGCTTTGCCGGCGCCAGCAACGCCTTGCGCGCTGTCAGGCAGGAGTTGGAACAGTATGGGCATATCTCGAGTGATGAAAGCATCGACCTGTGGATCGAAGACGGCAGTCAGTCGCTGCAAGACCAAAATCATCACACGCCAGGCTTAAGTCTACGCCTTGGGGTTGGCCCGTTAACCGGCTATGGGCTGCCCACTCTGCAGCTGCGCGCCTATGGACCCGGCCGACAATTCATGGCTGTACTGAACATCGCCGACGAGCCCAGTGGAAATGGCCAGAGGCTCCGCCAGCAGGTAACGCATGCGCTGGTGGAATGGGTCGCGCTGCACGTCAGTGATTTCGCACGGGACTCTGGGCAGTTCACGTTGAGTGGCGTCGCCAATGACTGGCCTGAACAAGGTCTGGAAGTACTGGAGGCGCTGGCATTCAACCACCGCTTCAACGACACCGCAGACCCTGCTGTGATAGAGGAGGCCAGGTTGCCGTTGATCAACCGGTTGCAGGCAAGTTTTTACACTTTCGCAGACCGGGCCGCCTTGAACATAGGTGCCAGCGAAGTGACCTATCGTCACCTGCATGCTCGGGCCTCAGCAATCCAGCAACAATTACGTCCCTTACTGGAGACTGCGCAGACGCCAGCAGTCGTGGGGGTGTGCCTGGAAAAATCTATCGAACTGTATGCCAGCATTCTTGCGGTGCTGGGCTGCGGCGCAGTGTACCTCCCGCTGGATCCGGAGCACCCGACTCATCGCCAGCAGACCATGCTCGACATCGCAGGCGCTCGGGTATTGCTGGATACCGGCCAGCACCCATTACGCGGGCGTTTGACTTCATTGGATGTCAGCAGCAACGACCACCGCGACGCCGCCATCGCACGCCCATTGGTGCACGTCCGCCCTCATATCGATGCGCCCTGCATGATGTTTTTTACATCAGGCACCACCGGCCAACCCAAAGGCGTGTTGCTCAGCCAAGCCAACCTGGCACATTTCACAGCATGGTTCAGGTCCTGCGTGAGCCTGGATGAACAGGGGCGCGTCTTGCAGTTCTCGCCGCTGAGCTTCGATTCATCACTGATCGATATTTTCCCCGCCCTGATAGCGGGTGCCACGTTGATTGTCCCCAGCGCAGAACAACGACAAGACCCTCAGCAACTGCTGGATCTTCTCCATCGGCAGCGCGTCACCCACGCCTTTCTGCCGCCTGCGCTGCTGAGCATTCTGCCGCTCGGTCAACCGTTGGGCCTGACGCACCTGCTGACCGGAGGTGATGTGTGCGAACCTCATGTGATCGAGCATCTGGCGAAGCAGTGCCAGCTTCACAACCTCTATGGGCCTACGGAGGCCACGGTGCTGGTCACCCATCGGACGTTGTGCCCCAGTGACAGCAACCGCAATCTCGGCCACCCCATCGCCAACAGCCAGGTTCTGATTCTTGATGAACACCGGCAACCGGTGGATGAACAGGTGATGGGCGAGGTGTATATCGTCGGCCCTGGCGTGAGCCTTGGGTATGTAAACGCGCCACCACAGGCCAGCAGCCCTTTCGTGGAGCTGGCAATCCCAGGAGGCCAGCCCTTGCGTGCCTACCGTAGCGGCGACCTGGCACAGTGGACTGCCGATGGGATCGTGATGGGGGGGCGGCGTGATGATCAAGTGAAAATTCGTGGTTTTCGGGTCGAGCCGCAGGAGATTGAACAGTGCTTGCGCAACAGCCGGTTGTACCGCCAGGTGGCGGTGGTGATCGACCATGACCGCAGGATCCGTGGCTTTGTTGCCCAACCTGAACTAGGGGCTACCATGGCGGCCCTGCAGCAACACGCGCGACAGTGGCTGCCGGACTACATGCGACCCGGTTTCTGGGACGTTTTGCCACGCATGCCGTGTTCCAGCAACGGCAAAATTGACCGCTCGGCATTGCTGGCAATACCGCTCCAACCTACTTTGCAGACTGCCCGGAGCGCCGCACAAACCCCGCTTCAGAGCCAATTGACCTGCTTGTGGATCGAGCTGCTGGCGTTGCCCGTGGAAGAATTGTCTATCGACGAAAGCTTCTTCGACCTGGGCGGCCATTCGATTTTACTGTCGACCCTCTTACTGCGTTTTCGCGAACAATTCGGCCGTAGCTTCTCGCTGAATCACTTCATTGAGGCGCCGACGATTCGTACGCTCGCAACATTGGTGGAAAACGGCGAACCACCCGACGCCCCCTACAGCCAGGCGATTCGCGACTCTCAACAAGAGTGGCCACTCAACACGCTGCCCGCGGCTTGCGTGGGCGATCCTTACAAAATGATCGTTACGGGGGCCAACAGTTTTGTGGGTGTCCATATCGTCGAAGCATTGTTGGCCACTGGAGCAACCGAGATAGCGTGCCTGATACGCGAGAAACCCGGACAGTCGGCAATGGCGCGATTCACCCAAGCGTTACACGAGTATCGCCTGGAACATCTTGACCTGAGCAGGGTGCGGGTACTTGCGGCTGATATCAGCCTGCCTCGATTGGGTTTGGCCAACGATACCTATGAGACCCTCGCTAAACGTTTTGGCGTACTGGTGCACAACGCGGCACAGGTCAACCACGTCAAGGACTACGCATCACTGACCAGGGACAACGTTGACCCCATACTTGAATGCCTGCGTCTGTGTGAGACGCACTGTAAGAAGGTCTTCAACTTCATCTCAACACTGTCAGCTTCTAGCAGTATCGACGCCCAGGGCTATGTCCTCGAAGCGCCCGCCGCGACCACGCTGCCGCTTTACATCAAGAATGGCTACAACCTGTCCAAGTGGGTCGCCGAACGGCAATTGAGGCGCGCTGTGGAACGCGGGGCCTGGGTGAACATCCATCGTCCCGGCAATATCAGTTTCAACAGCCTTACAGGCGTCTGCCAACCGCAGAAAAATCGCCTGATGCTGATGCTCAAGGGGTCACTGCAATTGGGCCTGCTGCCACGACTGACGTTGAACTTCGACCTGATGCCAGTGGACTTTCTGGCTCGTTTCATCGCGTTTCACTGCGACCGTTTTCAAGCCGATCGGAGTGTGTTCAACCTGCACAACCCGCAGCCTTTGAGCTGGGCGCATTACTTGGACGCCTTTAGCCGGGCGGGGCACCGTTTCAGGCGGGTGAGCGTTGCGCAATGGCAACAGTCGCTACGAACGGTCAGCCAGGACAACGCACTGTTTGGCGTGCTGGGTTTTTATCTCGACCGTCTCGACGAAGATATCGGTGACACCTCAATGATTCGTCACGCCAACGCGCGACAGGGTGTACAACAAATGGGGGCCCACTATCCCGAAAAAGACTCGGCGCTGTTGAGTAAAGGCTGCAACTACCTCGAGGCCATCGGCTTTCTTTGAACGCCTCAGGACAACCTTATGAAAGCGCTGCAACCCGATACGTTAATTCGCAACCCGAACGGCCTGCCGATAGTGGCATGCGTCGTGGTCGAATGCCCTGCCCCTCGCCTGTGGGACATGGTGGGACAATTTGCCCGATTCGATGTGTTCATTCCTGACCTGACGCATATCGAAATGAGGGGCACAGGTGTGGGCGCCTTGCGTACAAAGCTATTCCGCGATGGCAACTGTGTGGTGGAGCAACTTAATAGCCGGGACGAGCAGGCCATGCAAATGACCTGGACCACGATCTACAACACCCTCGGTGTGGCCAGATTGTGGGCGGCGATCCGTGTGGAAGCCCTTGGAGCAGCGCGTTCCAAGGTGACATGGACAATCATTGCCGAGCCCATTGACAGGGCAAACACAGGGTTTGAACAGTTCGTGCAGGACTTCGCCGATAGCGCACTGGAAAATCTCCGCCGGATACTTGGCTAAGTGGCAGGTGCGAGATGACTCGCTCCTGCCTGATTGATCAGCGGATCAGATCTTGAAGCTATCAACCAATTGCTTCAATCGATTAGCCTGTTGCGACAACGCATCGCAATCTTTCAGGGTTTCATTGAGATTGGTCACGCCCTGCTGGTTCAGCAGATTGATCTGGTTGATATCCACATTGAGGGTTTCCACCACGGCCGTCTGTTCTTCAGTAGCTGCAGCTACGGACTGGTTCATGCCGTCGATCTCAACAATCCGCTGTGTCACGCTGACCAGGCGCTCACCGGCCTGGTTCGCGACCTGTACGCTTTCTTCGCTGGAGGCCTGGCTGGCATTCATGGTGGTGACCGCTTCACGCGAGCCCACTTGCAGCGAAGTAATCATTTTGTGGATCTCCTCGGCCGACTCTTGAGTGCGGTGAGCCAGGTTGCGAACCTCGTCAGCGACCACTGCGAAACCTCGACCCGCCTCACCGGCACGGGCCGCCTCGATGGCGGCGTTGAGTGCCAGCAGGTTGGTTTGCTGCGAGATACCTTTGATCACATCAAGAATATGGCCGATGTTGTCGGTGCTGGCGTTGAGCGTCTCGATCTGGGTGCAGGACAGGCTGATTTTCTGCGACAGCTCCGACATTGCAAGGATGGTTTGATCCACCACTTTGCGCCCGTCGTCGGCTTGCTCACTGGCGCCGCTGGCGTGCTGTGAAGCATCAGCGGCGTTACGTGCGATTTCCTGGGTGGCAGCGCCCAGTTCGTTGATCGCGGCAGCCACACTATTGGTACGCGCGCTTTGCTCGTCAGAACCAATAATCGAGGCATTGGACGAGGCCATTACGCGTTGGGACAAATCGTGGACCTGACGGGTTGCGGAAGACACTTCCGAGATCGAAGCGTGGATGCGTTCTACGAACTGATTGAAGGCACTGCCGACTTCGCCGAACTCGTCCTTGCTAGTCACAGCGAGGCGACGGGTCAGGTCGCCCTCACCCTGGGCAATGTCTTGCATCGCTACACCCATGGTGGTGAGCGGGCGCAGCAAGACTTGAATCAGCAAGCTCAGGAGCACTGCAATCGCAACCACGGCGATCAACATGGCAATCAGTGCAGACGTGCGGAACTTGCCTAACGGTGCGTAGGCTTTGTCTTTATCAATCGACAGACCGATGTACCAATCTGCACCGGGTAAACCACTGATAGGAGTGAACGACAGGATGCGGTCCTGGCCATTGAGGACAACGTCCTGGTTCACCTTCTCGATGCGTACCTGGGTGCCGGGGTAGATGTCCTTGAGGTTCTTCATCACCTGGTCCTGATCAGGACTGACGATGACTTGGCCATCGCCGCTGACCAGGAACGCATGGCCGATACCGCCGAAGTCTACCGAGTTGATGATCTTCACCAGGGTCTGCAGGCTCAGGTCGCCACCGACTACGCCGAGCAATTCGCCATTCTTCTTCACCGGCATGGCAATTGTCACGATCTGCCCACCCACTGCAGCCATGTAGGGGGGTGTGAGCATGGGTTTGTCTGCAGCCACCGCCTGCTTGTACCAGGGACGCTGACGGGGGTCGTAGCCGTCAGGCATTTTTGCGTCCGGACGCTGGGTGAACACACCGTTGGTTTGGCCAACGTAGGTGAATTGGAAGTTTGAGGTAAGTGCCGGTTGATCGACTAAGCCAGGCAGATCAGCTCCACTGCCTTGGTGAGCGACGTTTTGCGTGAGACTTTCAAGCACCAGTATTCGACCGCTAAGCCAGTTCTGCACACTGCTGGCGGTGAGCTCACCGGATTGTTGGATGGACGACTCCAGGTTCTGCTTGATGGTACTGCGTTGCAGGTAATCGTTGTAGAGGGTGAATAACGCGAAGGCTAGAACCACGACGCCTGACGCGGCCAACAGAATTTTATGACTGAACTTGAGATTCATTTCATCGACTTCTTTTGCCAAAGGGGGGTGAGCGTGCCGAGTGGAACATTCCATGTAACGGTATAGGCGGACTCTCGGGCCGCTCTATTTCGGTGCACGCATGGCTCGTCAGGCTTTCGGCCAAGGTTTGGCAAATCTTAGGTATTTGTGAGGCATTTCCTGTTTTTACGTAGGAAACCGACCGGCGGTACATGTATGCGGCGGGGTTACCAAGCGTGGTAATTTTTGGCCCTAAACGACAAAACCCCTGTCTGCGTTAGCAGACAGAGGTTTCGGAATTCAATCTTGACGATGACCTACTCTCACATGGGGAAACCCCACACTACCAT
>NZ_AOHM01000051.1:0-10557 GCF_000510895.2 Pseudomonas sp. FH1 | reverse complement strand
CGCTTCTTGGCGTCCGCTGCGAGGGAACAAGTCCATGGTTACTTTTGGGGCGTTTGCCAAAAGTGACCCGCCGTAAGGGCGGAACCATAAGCCGCCATTACCGCAAAAATGGATATGTACACCCCCCCGCCACTTCCTAAGCCACCCGCCCCACCGCATACCGATTCACCGGCACCGGCAACCCCAAATGCCCCCGCAACGTGCTGTGACTGTACTCACTGCGAAACAACCCCCGCTCCCGCAACAACGGCAATACCTGATCGGTAAACCGCGCAAAATCCTCCGGCGCGCCCACGTGGATATTGAACCCATCCACCGCACCCTCCACAAACCAACGCTCGATCTCATCCGCCACGGTCTTGGGCGAGCCGACGAAACTGGAAAACGGCTTGGCAAAGCGCAACGCCGCCTGGCGCAACGTCAGCCCCTGTTCACGAGCAACCTGCTTAATGTTCTCCGCATGACCGCGATACCCGTTACTCCCCAAGTCGCCCAACTCCGGAAACGGCTCATCCAGTGGGTACTGGCTAAAGTCGTGGTAATTGAACGGCCGCCCCAACTGCACCAGCGCCTTGCCAAGATCCAGCTCGCCATTGCGTTCACGATCAATGGCCTGGGCCTGTTCATCGGTATCCGCAATGATCGGTGAAATACCCGGCAGGATGGTGACGTGGTCAGGGTTACGCCCAGCGGCGGCGGTGCGTTTCTTGATGTCGCTGTAGTAAGCCTGGGCGTCCTCGAAATTGCCCACGCCCGCAAAAATTCCCTCGGCATAATTCGCCGCCAGGCTGCGCCCGGATTCGGAGATACCCGCCTGGAAAATCACCGGTTGGCCCTGGGCCGAACGGGCAATATTGAGCGGCCCGGTGACCGAGAAAAACTCGCCGTGGTGATCGAGGCGGTGTTGGCGCTGCGGGTCGAGGAACACTTTGGCTTGCTTGTCGCGCACAAAGGCGTCGTCTTCATAGGAATCCCACAGCCCCTGCACCACGTCCAGGTGTTCGGCCGCGCGGCGATAGCGCTCGGTGTGGTCGATGTGTTGCTCGCGGCCAAAGTTTCCCGCCGCGCCTTCCAAGCCGGTGGTGACCACGTTCCAACCGGCGCGACCGCCGCTGATGTGGTCCAGGGACGCGAACTGCCGCGCCACGTTGAAGGGTTCGGTATAGGAGGTCGTGAGCGTCGCCACCAGGCCGATTTTCGAGGTCGCCCCGGCGATGGCCGAGAGCAGCGTCAAGGGCTCCAGGCGGTTGAGGAAGTGCGGCGCGGAATCCGGCGTGATGTAGGGGCTGTCGACGATGAACACCAGGTCGAACTTGGCCGCTTCGGCCTGCTGTGCCTGGGCGCGATACCAGTCGATATCCACACTGGCATCGCCGGGGATTTGCGGGTGCAGCCATTCGTTTTGTGCGGTGCCGACGCCGGTGAGAATGGCGCCGAATTTGAGTTGTCGAGGTGAGGTGGGCATCAAGGTATTCCTCCGTGGATGGCCGCAGTGGCCGGTGGAGAATGACCTTAATGCCCGTAGGCAGGGCTTGTGAAAGGCTTTGTAGATCTATGCTAATTATTAAAATTAATGATCTCTAGCAAATATCGTTATCCGAGTACTGCATAACGATCTGTCAGGCTCAGCGACGTGCGCTGACCGCCGAAGCGTCGTTGGACACGATCACTTCCACACGGCGATTCAACTGGCGTGACTGTGCGCTCTGGTTATCAGCAACCGGGAACTGCTTGCCGTAGCCGATGACGGCTATCCGCTCGATCCCCACGCCGAGTCGTTGCAAACCACGCGCGACCGCTTGGGCACGTCGCTCGGACAGGCTCTGGTTGTAGGCATCGCCTCCCACGCTGTCAGTGAAACCCTCTACCCGCACCTGACGCTCCGGGTTCTGCACCAGGAAGTTCGCCAGCCCCTGGAAGTCCCGCTGGCTGCCGGCTTTCAAATCGGCCTTGCCGGTGTCGAACAGCACGTCGCCAAAGGTGATGACCTGGCCACGTTCGGTCGGCTGGGCTTTCATCGCCTGCAAGGCCTTGAGCTGCGCGGTGCGCACGTCGAGCTGCACCTGGGTACGGTCGACCGCGATGTTGTCGAGCTGGGCATCGGTCTTGCGGCCGACGATAGTCTGCTCGGCCAGGGCGATTTTTTGCGTGGCAAGGTAGGCGAGCTGGTCGAGCTGTGGGTCGGTACGGTCGTGCAACGACACCTGGTTGGCGCGGTCCAGCGCGTTGGAAGCGATACGGGTTTCAACCGCCGCCAGGGTGTTGGATTCCGGCTTCTGCTGCAGGCTGGAAAATTGGCTGCGCGCTTGCAGCAATTGCGGGTTTTCGGGCGGCGTGGAGCAACCGGCAAACGCCAGGCTCAGGGCCGAAAGCACAGGGATGAAAAAAATGGCACGCATGGCTGGATCCTCAGTGGGTAGTCGCGGGGGCGTTGAGCATTTCCTGCTTGAGCACCTGGATGCCCTCTCGCGCCTGCTTCAAGACCTGTTGTTTACGCACGGCATTGGCCTTGGCTTCGGCCAGGCTGGCGTCGGCTTCGATCTGGTCGGCCAGGGCGTCCACCTCGACGTACTTCATTTCACCGATGGCCTGGTCCATGCGCGCCAGCTTGTCCTGGGCGGTTTTCATTTCCAGCGGTGCGAACTGGGTGGCTTGCGCCGCCAAGGCGCGCCCCACCGCATCACGGGCCAGGGAGATCTTTACCGCCGGCGGCTGCGGCGTGGCACAGCCTGCCAGTACCCCGGCGACAATCACGGCCCAGGCCGAGCGGCGCAGGCGTTGGCTCACACTGGTCATCTTCATGTGTTGACTCCTAAGCATGTTCTTACGGCTGCCGGGCGATGGGAGCGGCCCTGCCGTATCGCTTGTGTTCAAGCGATCGCGCCATCCTAGGAGGAAAAATACAGGCTGGAAGAATGAAAAATCCCACCTAGTTGTGGGATTTTTCTCAGAGCAAGGGTAAGTCTTACGACGTACGCGCAGCGACCGCCTCAACTTCAATCAACGCACCGGGCAAGGGCAGCGCCACCACTTGCAACGCCGTACGCGCCGGTTTGTTCGGCTGCTCAGGGGTGCCAAAGAACTGCGTATAGCCCGCCTGCAAGCCAGCGAAATCCAGCTTGCCGCCCGTCTCTTCGGCCCCTACCAGGAACACCCGCAACTGCACGATATCGCCCAGGTCCAGGTCTTGCTGGCGCAGGATCTTGCGCAGCTTGTTGAATACCGACACCGTCTGCACTTCGGTCGTGCCATAGGCGGCTGGCGTGCCCACCGGGGCGTTTTCGTCGTGCAGGTCGGGCAAGGTGCCACTGACAAAAATCAGGCTGGCAGAAGCCGGTACGGTGACGGTCTGCGAGATCGGAAAATCGCCGACGCTGGTGCGTTGAATGCTGTCGCTCATGATGAATCTCCTTATGACGCGGCAAGTGCCGCGCTGTGCTGTTGGTGGGTAACCCGTTCAGCCAGTTGCCCGACCACATGGCGCGCCGAGTTGGCCGCCGATTCCTGCCAGATGCCTACGCCGCTTTGCACCAGTCCATCGCCGGCGAAATACACACGGCCGTGGCCGGCTTCGAGCAAGGCGCTGGCGTCGGCCGGGAAGTGTTCGCGTTGCAGCCACGGGCCTTCGCTGTAGGGGATCTGTTCCCAGGACACTGCCAGCGGGTTGCGCAAGTGTTTGGAATAACCGGGGTGCAGCAGTTCCACGGCCTCTTTCGAGGTGGCGTACTGCTGGTCGAAGGGTTGCGCACCAAATACGTCGGCGCCCTCGCCGGTCACGTAGCCCGCTACCAGCAAGCCTTCGCGGGTATTGAGGTCATTACTCGGGTACCACAGCAGGCGTGCCGGGTGTTCGATCCACGACAGGCCGCCGTAGGTGCGGTAGTCGGTTTCCCAGAATCGCGGTGACTGCCACGCCACTTTGGTCGCCTGGTCGCTGCGGGTGCTGAGCAAGGCGGCCTTGATCGGGTCGCTGAAGTCGGTGTCGAGCTTGGCCAGCAGCGGCAGCGGCAAGGTCGAGATCAGGTAATCGGCGCGCACCACCTGTTCGCGACCGCTGAGCTTGTCGTGATACGTCACCGCTACGCCGTCTTCCAACTGACGGATCTGCCGCACCAGGGCGCCCAATTGCACATACCCCTGGACGCGCTGGTAGAAGGCATCCGTGATGCGGTCCATACCACCGACCGGTTGGAACATGGTGGCGGAGAACTCCGGGAATTCCGTGTGCAGTAACGCGCCCCACAGTTCCGGGTGCAGCAGTTGATCGAGTGATAACGGGCGACGGCTGGCGGGCAAGGCGCCGGGATGGACAGGCGACTCCAGGTGCCCCGAACGGATCGTGCCCTCGAAGGCCAGCGCCTGTGACAGGTCGCCATATACCTGCAGAAACGCCAACAGCCGCGTGCGCTCCTCAGCGCTCAACACATCATCGAGGGCATCGCGCTGCACCGCCTTGGCCAGCAACCCGGACACCTGCCCCCGTGCATCATTGATCGCCTGGCCCACCGTGAATGCCGGTTTGCTCACATCCGGCCGCACCTGGGCGCCATGGCTGCTGTTGACCAGCACCTCAAGCGGCACGCCCAACTCGCTGCAATAATCGAGAATGGTGCGGTGCTGGCTGGGAATCCGCGCCGGCCCGGCATTGAAGTAATGCCCTGTGTCGAAGGTGGCGGTTTGCGTGCGGCCGTCCTTGTAATCCACACGATCGCCATTGCGAATGGTCCAAGTGCGGCCACCCACACGGTCACGCGCCTCCAGCACTTGCACCTCGAACCCGGCGCGGGTCAGTTCCAGTGCCGTCACCAGCCCCGCGATCCCGGCGCCCAACACCAGCACGCGGGTGCCCTGCCCCAGGCCCGCCTTGAGTTTCAGCGGTTGCGGGCGGCGGTGTGACGACGGGCCCAACCCCAATGCCGCCAATGCCTCCTTGACGGCCTGTTCGCCGCCTACCGCAGCAATGCTCGACAGCGCTTCACGTCGTGTCAGTCCCATGTTCGATGCTCCTTAATCCGGCAGGCCCGGTGGGTTGATCAGCGACGTGTCGACGCGCTCGATATCCAGGCCCCAGCGTTGCAGCACCTGTTCGTATTGACCGCCGGCAATCGCGCCTTCCAGGGCGGTGTGGATCGGCTTGACCAGGCCGTTGTCCTTGCGCGTGGTCACCGCGATATCCGCTTTCAAAGGCCAGCCACCATTGACCGTGCCGACAAGCTTGATACCGCCGGTGATTGCCGCCGAATAGGCGTACACCGAGTTGGGCCCGAACAGCGCATCGCTGCGCCCGGATTGCACCGCCAGTTGCGCGGCGGCCTGGTCGTCGAAGTACTGCAACAGCGCCGGCTTGTGGCCGGCTTTTTCATTCGCGTCGTTCCAGGCCAGCAGGACCTTTTCCTGGTTGGTGCCGGAGCCGACGATGATCTTCAGCCCGGCAATGTCCTCGGCCTGCTTGATCGCGCTGATCTTGCTGGTGCTCTTCACATAGAACCCGAGCACGTCCTGGCGATAAGTCGCGAAGTCGAAACGCTTCTTGCGCGCCTCGGTCACCGTGACGTTGCTGATCACCGCGTCGTACTTGCCCGAGCTGACGCCCAGGGGCCAGTCTTCCCAGCTGGTCTGCACCACGTTGAGTTGCAGGCCCAGGCTGTCAGCAACCAACTGCGCCGTATCGGCCTCGCTGCCGATGGTGGTCTTGTCGTCATTGGCCAGCAGCGCCAGCGGCGGCCCGGCCACACCGGACACGGCCACGGTGAACTTGCCCGGTTGGGCAAACTTGAAGCCCGGTGGGATCTGCGCGATGGCCGCTTCGTTACGCGGTACATGAATGCGCGGGCGGTCGGGGCTGAGGTCGACCTGTTGCACGGCGAATGCGCTTTGCGCAGTGCTGACGGCCAGCGTCAACAGGGCGATACGAGCGGTAGAGATAAGCATGGGCAGTCACTCCTTGAACTAAAGCACCTTGCCGAGAAAGGCCACAGTGCGGGGATGTCGGGGTTGGCGGAAAATCTGTTCAGGCGGGCCTTCTTCAATCAACTGGCCGTCGCAGAGGAACACCACGTGGTCGGCCACTTCACGGGCAAAGCCGATTTCGTGGGTGACGATCACCAGGGTCACGCCCAACTGGGTCAGACCCTTGATCACGTCGAGCACTTCGCCCACCAGCTCCGGGTCGAGGGCCGACGTGGGTTCATCGAACAGCAGCACTTTGGGGTCCAGCGCCAGGGCGCGGGCGATGGCGACACGCTGTTGCTGGCCTCCGGAGAGCTGGCGCGGGTAGGCATCCACCTTGTCCGCCAGGCCGACCTTGGCCAGCAGCTCGGCCGCCTTGGTCTGGGCTTCTGCCTTACTCCAGCGTTTGTGGGCCAGGGGCGCCTCAGCGACGTTCTCCCAGGCGGTGAGGTGCGGGAACAGGTTGAAGTTCTGGAACACAAAACCCACGTCGATACGGCGCTTGAGAATCTCGCGTTCTTTCAGCTCGTAGAGCAGGTCCCCCTTGCGCCGATAGCCAACGTATTCACCGTCAATGGTGATATGCCCGCTGTCGATCTTCTCCAGATGGTTGATGGTGCGCAGCAAGGTGGACTTGCCCGAGCCGGACGGCCCGAGGATCACCGTGACCTTGCCGGGGTCGATGGTCAGGTCGATGTCTTTTAACACCTGTTGGTTGCCAAAGCGCTTGCCCACGCCCTGGATCTGGATGCGCCCGGCGCGAGCTTCACTCATGGGTTTTCTCCTTGACCCAGCGGCGTATGCGTTGCAACGGCGTGGGCGGCAGCACCCGTGCCGTGCCACGGGCAAAATGGCGCTCGACGTAGTACTGCGCGCTGGTCAGCACGGTGGTGATGATCAAGTACCAGACCGTCGCCACGATCAGCAGCGGGATCACCGCCTGGGTGCGGTTGTAGATGACCTGCACGGTGTAGAACAGCTCCGGCAAGGCCAGCACGTAGACAATCGAGGTGCCCTTGACCAGGCCGATGATTTCATTGAAGCCCGACGGCAGGATCGAACGCAGCGCCTGGGGCAGGATGATCCGAAAAATCCGTCGCGAGGCCGGTAAACCCAACGCTGCAGCGGCTTCATGCTGGCCGGCATCGACACCGATCAGCCCGCCGCGAATGATCTCCGCCGCGTACGCCGCCTGCATCAGGCTCAAGCCCAATACGGCCACGGTGAATTGGCTGAGCACGTCTACGGTGGACCACTCAGCGAACACCACTGAGGTGAACGGCACGCCGAGCACGATGTGGTCATACAGGTAGGCAAAGTTGTACAGGATGATCAGCACCAGCAGCGCCGGCATCGAGCGGAAGAACCAGATATAGCCCCAGGCCAACGCCGCCAACAGCGGTGAGCCCGACAGCCGCGCCAACGCCAACGCCGTGCCGAGAATGATGCTGAACACCGTGCTCAACAGCGTCAGCAACAGCGTCTGCCCCAGCCCGCGCAGCACCGACGGCGAGAAAAACCACTGGCCGAACACACCCCACTCCCAGCGCGGGTTGGTGGCCAGGGAATGCACGATGGCCAGCAGCACCAGCGCTGCGAAGATCGACCCGGCCCAGCGCCAGGGATGCCGCGCGGGCACCACTTGCAGGGCCTTGATCGGCGTGGAGACACGGGCCTGGCGCACCGGGCTGGGCGAGTCAATCAGGTCATAGGATTTGGCGACGATGGGCATGGTGAATTCCTCGGCCTCAGAAGGCATAGGTCAAGCGGGTGTAGTAGTACCCGCCGGTAAAACCGTAGGGCGAATAGACGCCATAGCTGCTGACCATGGTGCTGCTCGGCACCCCTTGTTTCTTGGGGTAAATGTCGAACAGGTTCTTGGCGCCGACAGCGATGTTCAGGTCTTTGGTGAGGCTGTAGCCAAGGTCGAGGTCGGTGATCCACTTGGCGGCGTAGATACGGTCCAGGTCGCGATTGGCCGACGAGTTGACCTCTTTGTAGGAGCCGTAGCGGGTCAGGGCCAGGTTCACGTTGAAGCGGTCGATGCTCCAGTCGCCACCGAGGATCAGCTTGGTGCTGGGCTGCACGCCGGTGATCAGGTTGCGCGCCTCGCGGTTCATCAACTCGTAGGAGGTGCCCAGGATGTTGGTGGACTCCTTGTAGTTGAGGATTCGCGTCTGGTTCCAGTTGAACGCGGCGGTCCACTTCACCGCACCATACTGGCCGAGGTCCTGGCTGTAGTTACTGACCAGGTCCAGGCCTTTGGTGCGAGTGTCGGCGCCGTTGATAAAGTATTGGCCGCCGGAGGTGGAGTTGATGCCATTGCCTTGCAGCACCTGGGTGATCTCGGAGCCGAGCAAGGTACCGGTGAGGGTGATGCGATCGCGCAGGTTGATCACGTAGGCATCGGCGGTGAAGCTCAAGCGATCAGTCGGCGTGAGGGTGAAACCGAGGCTGAAGTTGGTCGAGCGCTCCGGCTTCAACTCCTGGGCACCGAGCGCCTGGGCGGCACCGGACCCCACGGGCAACACGCCATAGTTGATCGACTGATACACGCCGTCGACCACGCCATAGGTGGTCGAGCGCGCACTGAACAGGCTGTTGGCCAAAGACGGCGCGCGGAAGCCGTTGCTCACCGTGGCGCGCACGGCGAATTGCGGGTTGAAGTCATAGCGGGTGGTCAACTTGCCGCTGCGGGTGGCGCCGACGCCCTGGTTGTAGTGCTCATAGCGAAACGCCGTGCCGACGTACCAGTCCGGCACTGGGTTGAAGCCCACATCGACATAACTGGCCAGGCTGTTGCGCGAGGCGCTGCTTTCTTCATCCGGCGAAATGCCGTTGGTGACCTGCGCGCCCGACGACGCGCAATTGCCCGGCGCCACGCAGTAGCCGCCATTGGCATAGGACTCATAGCCGCCGGCCTGCACCTCGTAGGTGTCGCGCCGATGTTCAAAACCGTAGCTCACATCCAGCGGCTTTTGCAGGCCAATATCGAAGCCGCGCTTGAAGTCGAGGTTGGTGGTCAGCTCGGTGGAAATCCAGGTGCCGGAGGTGAAGTGATTCGGCGTGGCCTCGCCCAGCGATGGGTTCTGGTTGTGGGTGGTGCCCTGCTCCGCGTCGTTGCGCCCATAGGTGGTGGACAGGTCCCAGCCCCACTCGCCTACCGTGCCTTTACCGCCGAATGCGGCCTGGAAATCGTCTTCATCAATGAACCAGGTCGGCGTGTAGCCACCGGGGTAACCGTTCGGCCCGGTGGTGATGGTGTTAGTGATGGTCGGCAGACGGAAGTTCTGGCCCTGCTCGGCCTTGCGGCGTGAATAGGTGGTGAAGGAGTACAGGCTGAAGCTGTCGTCGATCGGCAACTCGGCGTTGTAGCCCAGGGTCAGCAGGTTGGTCTTGGGCGTGCCGTAGCCGCCATACGTCGAGCGTCCGGCTTGCTCGTAGGCTTGCGCGTAGGTGTAGCCGTTGGCGCTGGCCTTGTTGTCGTCATTCTGGCTGCGGGCGTCCAGGGCCAGTTGGACAATGCCGCCGTTGCCGATCTCGAACCCCTTGTTGAGGCTTTGTTGCACGGTCTGTTTCTTGCCGTCATACCCCTGGCCGACGTTGGTCACCGAAGTGCCGCTGGTGTCGGCCTTGAGGATCACGTTGATCACCCCGGCGATAGCATCGGAGCCATATTGCGCGGCGGCGCCGTCGCGCAGGACTTCCACGTGGTCGATGGCGCTGATGGGGATCAGGTCCAGGTCGGCCGGGGCCGCACCGGTATTGATGCCATTGATATTCAGGGTGGCCGCGGTGTGACGGCGCTTGCCATTGACCAGCACCAGCACTTCGGCGGCGCTCAGGCCCCGCAGGTTCGGGGCGCGGGCGATACCGCTGGCGTCCCAGCCGGTTTTTTCCGGCAGGGTCAGCGATGGAATCACGGCGCTCAGGGCTTCCATGAGGCCGGGTTTGCCGGTGTTCTGTAATTGCTTGGCGCTGACCACATCGATCGGCACCGGGCTGCTGGTGACGGTGCGTTGCTCGGCGCCGCGGTTGCCGGTGACCACGACGGTGGACAGGGTGCTGTCGTCCTGGGCTTGGGCGGTGTTGGCCAGGAGGGCCAGGGCCAGTGCGGCGGTGGGTTGTAGGGCTCGCTTCATAGGTATTCCTGCGTTTCCAAATCGCGGAGTCGGGCAGTCACGCGGGCGGGCGCGGTGCTCGGTTTTTTTTGGGGTGTCGGGCGATTTGGGAAGCTAGGTGTGGGGCGAGGTTTGAATTGGCAACATGCGTTGAACTCCCTTCCAACGATTCTGCTGCGGGGGTGTCAGCGCAGAATCCGAATCTAGATTGGTACCATCCGAGGTCAGGGGTAGGCTGTTGAGTTCAAACATAGCGGAATGGATTTTAAAAATATAATGCTATTTGGGTATAATCTAATATTCTCAGATTTCATTATTTCTTTTTAGAATTATTCTTATTGGTAATGTTTTTTTGCAGCTAGGTACGTGTACATATCCGTTGCTGTGGTAACGGCTACTTATGGTTCCGCTCTTACAGCGGGTCACTTTTGGAAGAGCGCCAAAAGTAACCATGGACTTGTTCCCTCGCAGCGGACGCCAAGAAGCG
>NZ_AOHM01000050.1:0-41703 GCF_000510895.2 Pseudomonas sp. FH1 | reverse complement strand
GGATCTGTGCGGGGGGCGGCAGGTAACTGCCGTCCCTACCGCGACCCCAATATCCTCACTCGATGACACTCAGACGGCCCAAGTGGTTGACTGCTTTGGGTCGACCTTAACCAGTTATGGATACGATGTACACTGGTCAAGTCCGATGCAAACGCCTGGTCAAGTCGAATGCAAATGGGTGGTCAAGTCCATGCAATTACGCATCACTCTCCAAAAATTCAGAAAGTTGCGCGAGAACACCTGTCGCATTACCGATCAGCATGATCTCGTTGTGTTCCCCCAGACTTACATCTTCCGTATTCACATGAATTAATAAAGCGCCCGACGCCAAAGCGAGCCTCGGAATATCTGCGGCAGGTGTGACAATCCCGGATGTGCCTACAGATATCAGGATGTCGCAGCCTCGCACCAATGACATCGCAGACTTCCAAACATCTCTCGACAGATCCTCTCCATACCAAACCACTCCTGGGCGCAGTTTGCCACCGCATCGTCTGCAGCGTGGCGGTTCGATCAACGCGCCTTCAACGGGTACAGCTAATTGATCCTGCGCCAGCTCTGCGGGTCGATGACAAGCGAAACACTTTGGGGTAGCCAGACTGCCATGCAAATGAAGGACACCATGAGACCCGGCCCGCTCATGCAGATCGTCAACATTCTGAGTGATGATAGAAACGGTACGCCCCGTTGCCGCCATTTGACAGAATGCTCGGTGCGCAACATTGGGCTGCGACCGAGCCACTTGTTGTCGCCGCCACAAGTACCACCCCCAAACCAGACGAGGATTCTCTCGAAAGGCCTTCGCGGTCTCCAGCTTCTCAGGGTCATACTGTGACCAAAGCCCGGCCAGCGGGTCTCGGTACGTAGAGATTCCGCTTTCAGCCGAAATCCCAGCGCCGGAGAAGCAGGTAATAGTTCTGGCTTTCAGTAACGATATCTTCGCTCGTTCCAGGGCTAGCATGTGCCCCTCAGATGGTTTGGCTCAAATAATGAAACAGGCTTCCGCGCCTTCATCAGGGCACCGCCGCATAGAGGTATGGCTCATTCGGATCGATCACGCGATTGGATACCCGAGGTATGTGAGCACGAAGCCGCTGCTCTGAGTACCAGATCTGACGAGTTTTCCTCTTCCACGAATCGAGATCACCAAGCTTATAGGTGCCCATCGACGCCTCATAGATCACTGCTCCTTGATCGGTCCCAATCCCTCGATAACAATTCTCTGAATAAGCTCATCCAAGCACCAGTGCTCCCGACCGGTCAGGTTCGGTGGACATAACATCTGCACTGCCTCAATGGCGACATCTTGGGCGAGAGAGAGATAGTGCTGCAGCTAGGAAGCGCAACGAGTCAATACACCTCTGTTGCGCCTGCTTGTGAACGGAGGTAATCGTTGGGAGAAAGCATAAACCATCTACCTCGCAATTCATCCATACGCGTACATCGCGGCTCTTATGACCAAGCACGTAAATCACTGTTTACACAATTGCGAGTGAGTCGGCCGCCTGACAAGGCTTAAGGGAGAATAAATCGCCCAAACATAACTTGAGACAAAGGCCTTTCGGAAAAATCAATTGGCCCTTGCCAGTTTTGACCAGTCCAGGATTGGCCTTTGAACGCTATTTTGACCAAAATAAATTGGCCCTAGCCATAGGCTGGGCGCGCTGTCGGCACTGGATTGACCAGTTGCTCGAGCGTCGCGCGATCCAATAATTCGGTGTCCAATTTGATGTAAATGGCCGCCTCTTCCGCGACCACGACTGCATCTGTTACCCCTACGACTGCCTTGAGGCGCTCTACCAGACCGCTTTCGCGGATCGCCTCAGGCGATAGCGGCAAACGCAGACTTGTGACGTAGGGAGGTTCGCGCATGGTAACAGCAAAGGCCAGCCAAAGTGCAGCCAGCCCGGCGCATCCGAGGAAGACAACCGACAAACCGCCATGCTGGAACATCCAGCCCCCCATGATGCCGCCCAGTGCAGAACCGAGGAACTGGCTGGTGGAATACACCCCCATCGCCGTGCCCTTGCCGCCGGCCGGTGAAACTTTACTGATCAGCGAAGGCAATGAAGCCTCCAGCAGGTTGAACGCGGTGAAAAATACCACCGTGCCGATTACCAGCGCCCGCAGGCTGTCGCCGAACTGCCAGAAGAATAGCTCAGTGAGCATCAGCGTCGTGACGGCGCCGAGCAGGATTCGTTTCATTTTGCGTTTTTTCTCGCCATAGATGATGAACGGGATCATGGCGAAGAACGAAATCAACAGCGCAGTGAGGTAGACCCACCAGTGCTGTTCCTTGGGCAGGCCGGCTTTTTCCACCAAGGCCAGGGGCAAGGCGACGAAGCTGCACATCAGCATCGCGTGTAATACGAAGATACCTAAATCCAGGCGCAGCAGATCCGGATGCTTGAGCGTCGGCAAGAGCGCCTTGCGTGCGACGCCCGACTCGCGATGCTGCAATGTGCCGGTGGAGCGCGGCACCATGAAGGCCACGATCACGATGCCGAACAGCGCCATACCGCCGGTGGCGAGGAACAGTCCATGCAAGCCGAACGCACGGGTCAGCAAGGGACCGACCACCATGGCCACGGCAAACGACAGGCCGATAGTCATGCCGATCATGGCCATGGCCTTGGTGCGGTGTTGTTCGCGGGTCAGGTCCGACAGCAAGGCCATCACCGCCGCGGAAATCGCTCCGGCGCCTTGTAGGATACGTCCGGCAATCACGCCCCAGATGGAATCGGACTGAGCCGCGAGCACACTGCCGAGGGCGAACACGATCAGCCCGAGGTAGATGACCGGGCGGCGGCCAATACGGTCGGAAATGATCCCGAAGGGAATCTGGAAAATCGCCTGGGTCAGGCCGTAGGCGCCAATAGCCAGGCCAATCAATGCGGGGGTCGCGCCTGCGAGATCCATTCCATAGGTCGCCAACACCGGCAACACCATAAACATGCCCAGCATACGGAAGGCGAACACCAGGGCCAGACCGCTTGCCGCTCGGGTCTCGCCGCTACTCATGCGTTCGCTGTGGGGATCGTGCATGGAAAAACCTCGTGTGAACCGGCGGCGATTCTACCAGTCCCATCGATTGAGAGGGTATATGCGGCGGTTTGCCGCGCAGCTTTCATCTAAGGCTGCAAGCGGCCTTTTGACAGTGTATATTCATCCAGTCTTTAGCCGTATACTCCGGCATTATTTACGCCCGCCGTGCGAGGCCATCTTGGACAAGATCCTGATTCGTGGGGCTAGAACCCACAACCTGAAGAACATCGACCTGACCCTGCCCCGGGACAAACTGATCGTCATCACCGGCTTGTCCGGGTCCGGCAAATCGTCCCTGGCGTTTGACACGCTGTATGCCGAAGGCCAGCGTCGCTATGTGGAATCGCTGTCGGCCTATGCCCGCCAGTTCCTGTCGATGATGGAAAAACCCGACGTCGACACCATTGAAGGCCTGTCGCCGGCGATCTCCATCGAGCAGAAGTCGACCTCCCATAACCCGCGTTCCACCGTGGGCACCATCACTGAAATCTACGACTACCTGCGCCTGCTGTATGCACGCGTGGGTATTCCGCGTTGCCCGGACCACGACATTCCACTGGAAGCCCAGACCGTCAGCCAGATGGTCGACCTGGTGCTGGCCCAGCCGGAAGGCGCCAAGCTGATGCTGCTGGCGCCGGTGATCCGCGAGCGCAAGGGTGAACACCTTTCCGTCTTCGAAGAGCTGCGGGCCCAGGGTTTTGTACGCGCACGCATCAACGGCAAGCTCTATGAGCTGGACGAAGCGCCGAAGCTCGACAAACAGAAGAAGCACTCGATTGATGTGGTCGTCGACCGCTTCAAGGTGCGCGCCGACCTGCAACAACGCCTGGCGGAATCCTTTGAAACTGCCCTGAAGCTGGCCGACGGCATCGCCTTGGTTGCACCGATGGACGACGAGCCGGGCGAAGAGATCATCTTCTCCGCGCGCTTTGCCTGCCCGATCTGCGGCCATGCCATCAGCGAGCTGGAACCCAAGCTGTTTTCCTTCAACAACCCGGCCGGCGCCTGCCCGACGTGCGATGGCCTGGGCGTGAAGCAGTTCTTCGATATCAAGCGCCTGGTCAATGGCGACCTGACGCTGGCGGAGGGCGCGATACGCGGCTGGGACCGGCGCAACGTCTACTACTTCCAGATGCTCGGGTCGTTGGCTTCGCACTACAAGTTCAGCCTGGAAGTACCGTTCAACCAACTGCCGGCGGATCAGCAGAAGGTCATCCTGCACGGCAGCGGTTCGCAGAACGTCGACTTCAAATACCTGAACGACCGTGGCGATATCGTCAAGCGCTCCCACCCGTTCGAAGGCATTGTGCCAAACCTGGAGCGCCGCTACCGCGAGACCGAATCGGCAAGCGTGCGTGAAGAGCTGGCGAAATTCCTCAGCACCCAGCCTTGCCCGGATTGCCGCGGCACTCGCCTGCGTCGTGAGGCGCGGCATGTGTGGGTGGGCGAGAAGACCTTGCCGGCGGTGACCAACCTGCCGATCGGGGATGCCTGCGAGTACTTTGGTGTGCTCAAGCTGACCGGGCGCCGTGGGGAGATCGCCGACAAGATCCTCAAGGAAATTCGCGAGCGATTGCAGTTCCTGGTCAACGTGGGCCTGGACTATCTGTCGTTGGATCGCAGTGCCGATACCCTGTCCGGCGGTGAAGCCCAGCGGATTCGCCTGGCCAGCCAGATTGGTGCGGGTCTTGTGGGTGTGTTGTACATCCTCGATGAGCCGTCGATTGGCTTACACCAGCGCGACAATGATCGCCTTCTAGGCACGTTGAAACACCTGCGGGACATCGGCAACACGGTTATCGTGGTCGAACACGATGAAGATGCGATTCGCCTGGCGGATTATGTGGTCGATATCGGCCCGGGCGCGGGCGTGCATGGCGGGCACATTGTCGCTGAAGGCACGCCGGCTGAAGTCATGGCGCACCCGGATTCGCTGACCGGTAAGTACTTATCTGGCCGTGTGAAGATTGAGGTGCCGGCCAAACGCACACCGCGTAACAAGAAGCTGGCGCTGCACCTCAAGGGCGCACGCGGTAACAACTTGCGCAATGTCGACCTGGAAATCCCACTGGGCTTGCTGACCTGTGTGACGGGTGTTTCCGGCTCGGGGAAATCGACGCTGATCAACAACACGCTGTTCCCCTTGAGTGCCACCGCCTTGAACGGCGCGACCACCTTGGAAGCCGCGGCGCACGACAGCATCAAGGGCCTGGAACATCTGGACAAGGTGGTCGATATCGACCAGAGCCCGATTGGCCGGACGCCACGATCCAACCCGGCGACCTACACCGGTTTGTTTACGCCGATTCGCGAGCTGTTTGCGGGTGTTCCGGAATCCCGCTCACGGGGTTACGGGCCAGGCAGGTTCTCGTTCAACGTCAAGGGCGGGCGCTGTGAAGCGTGCCAGGGCGATGGCTTGATCAAGGTTGAAATGCACTTTCTCCCGGACATCTACGTGCCGTGCGATGTGTGCAAGAGCAAGCGCTACAACCGCGAAACCCTGGAGATCAAATACAAGGGCAAGAGCATCCACGAAACCCTGGAGATGACCATCGAGGAAGCACGGGTGTTCTTCGACGCGGTCCCGGCGTTGGCGCGCAAGCTGCAAACACTGATGGACGTGGGCTTGTCCTACATCAAACTGGGCCAGTCAGCGACTACGCTGTCGGGGGGTGAGGCGCAGCGGGTGAAGTTGTCTCGCGAGCTGTCCAAGCGCGATACGGGCAAGACCCTGTATATCCTCGATGAGCCGACCACCGGCCTGCACTTCGCGGATATTCAGCAGCTATTGGACGTGCTGCACCGCCTGCGCGACCACGGCAACACCGTGGTGGTGATCGAGCACAACCTTGATGTGATCAAGACGGCCGATTGGCTGGTGGACCTTGGGCCGGAAGGCGGATCCAAAGGTGGCCAGATCATTGCCGTGGGCACGCCGGAGCAGGTTTCCGAAATGCCGCAGTCGCACACCGGTTACTACTTGAAACCATTGCTGGAACGCGACCGGGCCTGACTTTTTCGGGCCCAATGAAAAGCCCCTGTCACTTTACGGTGACAGGGGCTTTTTTGTAGCCGGGAATCAGAACTGCGATTGCAGGTAGTTTTCCAGACCAATCAGCTTGATCAGGCCCAACTGCTTTTCCAGCCAGTAGGTGTGATCTTCTTCTGTGTCGTTCAACTGCACCCGCAGGATTTCACGGGTGACGAAGTCGCTGTGCTGCTCACAGAGCTCAATGCCCTTGCAGAGCGCGGCACGGACCTTGTACTCGAGGCGCAGGTCGGCAGCGAGCATGTCAGGGACTGTGGTGCCCACATCCAGGTCATCCGGACGCATACGCGGCGTGCCTTCGAGCATGAGGATACGGCGCATCAGTGCGTCGGCGTGCTGTGCCTCTTCTTCCATCTCGTGGTTGATACGTTCGTAGAGCTCGGTAAAGCCCCAGTCTTCGTACATGCGCGAATGGATGAAATATTGGTCACGAGCAGCCAGTTCGCCCGTCAGCAACGTGTTGAGGTAATCGATTACGTCGGGGTGACCTTGCATCGCCCTACATCTCCCTGCTTGAAAGTCTGTAGTTTGAACCATGATGACTTGAAGGTCACGGGACCAACGGCAGAAAAGTGATGTTTTTCGGAGAAAAGTAGCTGAAATAACGCAAAAACCGCCCAAATGAGGGCGGTTCTGCTTATCGTTTAGAGTCGGTTAAGCGATACACCCAGCGCCTTTGCGATTGCTTCTCCATAAGCCGGATCGGCCTTGTAGAAGTGCTGCAGTTGACGTTGAACCACATCACTGGAAACGCCACCCATCGCGCCGGCGATGTTGTTGGTGAGCAAAGCTTTCTGCTCATCGTTCATCAGGCGGAACAGCGCACCGGCGTGGCTGTAGTAATCGGTGTCTTCACGGTGATCGTAACGGTCAGCCGCGCCACTCAGGGCCAATGCAGGCTCCGCATACTGAGGTGCTTGCTTCGGTGCATCGGCGTAGCTGTTTGGCTCGTAGTTAGGCGCCGCGCCACCGTTGCTGCCAAAGGCCATCGAACCATCACGCTGGTAGCTATTCACCTGGTTACGCGGGGCATTCACCGGCAGTTGCTGGTGATTGGTGCCAACGCGATAGCGGTGGGCATCGGCGTAAGCGAACACACGACCTTGAAGCATGCGGTCTGGCGACAGGCCGACGCCTGGAACCATGTTGCTTGGGCCAAAGGCAGCTTGCTCGACTTCAGCAAAGTAGTTCTGCGGGTTACGATTCAGTTCCAACTCGCCGACTTCGATCAGCGGGAACTCCTTCTGCGACCAGGTTTTGGTCACGTCGAACGGGTTCTCGTAATGAGCGTTGGCCTGGGCCTCGGTCATGATCTGGATGCAGACGCGCCATTTCGGGAAGTCACCTCGCTCGATCGCGCCAAACAGATCACGCTGGGCGTAATCAGGGTCAGTACCGGCCAAGCGAGCAGCTTCGGCCGGCGCGAGGTTCTTGATGCCCTGCTTGGTCTTGTAGTGCCACTTGACCCAGTGACGCTCGCCTTTGGCGCTGATCAGGCTGTAGGTATGACTGCCGAAGCCGTGCATGTGACGGTAGCCATCAGGGATACCACGGTCCGAAAACAGGATGGTGACCTGATGCAGCGCCTCTGGGGAGTGCGACCAGAAATCCCACATCATTTGTGCGCTTTTCAGGTTGCTTTGCGGCAAGCGCTTCTGCGTGTGGATGAAGTCCGGGAACTTCAAAGGATCGCGAATGAAGAACACCGGAGTGTTGTTACCCACGATGTCCCAATTGCCTTCTTCGGTATAGAACTTCAAGGCGAAACCGCGTGGGTCGCGCTCGGTATCAGCCGAACCACGCTCGCCGCCTACGGTGGAAAAACGCAGGAAGGTAGGGGTTTGCTTGCCCACCGACTCGAACAGCTTGGCGCTGGTGTACTGCGTAATGTCTTGGGTGACCGTGAAAGTGCCGTAGGCACCCGAACCCTTGGCGTGCACACGGCGCTCAGGGATATTTTCACGGTTGAAGTGAGCGAGCTTCTCGATCAGATGAAAATCGTCGAGCAGCAACGGGCCGCGTGGGCCGGCGGAACGTGAATTCTGGTTGTCCGCAACGGGGGCGCCGCTGGCGGTGGTAAGGATTTTATTCTGGCTCATGCTCAATTTCCCTCAGGTCGGACTTGGAACTTGCCGGCTAATCGGCTTGGGAGGAGTATTGATCATCAATATGACGTCTACAAATTCATTAAATTGTAGGCATCAATAGATATTTTCTACCGAACACTCCAACCCCCATAGTGCCAAGCACAATCTTTGGAAGCTTGTATCGAACACGCTTTTACTACGGGCACAAAAAACCGGGCACTAGGCCCGGTTCTTCGTTACAGCTTGTCGTCTTACTCGGCGCTTACAGCTTCACCGGCAGTAGCACGATCAACCAACTCGACGTACGCCATAGGCGCGTTGTCGCCAGCGCGGAAACCGCACTTGAGGATGCGCAGGTAGCCACCCTCACGGGTAGCGTAACGCTTGCCCAGGTCGTTGAAGAGCTTACCAACGATAGCTTTCGAACGAGTACGGTCGAAAGCCAGACGGCGGTTAGCCAGGCTGTCTGTCTTGGCCAAAGTGATCAGCGGCTCAGCAACGCGACGCAGTTCTTTAGCTTTCGGCAGTGTAGTTTTGATCAGCTCGTGCTCGAACAGCGACACCGCCATGTTTTGAAACATGGCCTTGCGGTGCGAGCTGGTACGGCTCAGGTGACGACCACTTTTACGATGACGCATGGTTCATTCCTTACCAAACTCACGTTCGGTGATTACGACGATCAGGCAGTCGCCTTGTCGTCCTTCTTAAGACTTGCAGGCGGCCAGTTGTCGAGGCGCATGCCGAGGGACAGACCGCGGGAGGCCAGAACGTCCTTGATTTCAGTCAAGGATTTCTTGCCCAGGTTCGGAGTCTTCAACAGTTCTACTTCGGTACGCTGAATCAGGTCGCCGATGTAGTAAATGTTTTCCGCCTTAAGGCAGTTAGCCGAACGTACAGTCAGTTCCAGATCGTCAACCGGGCGAAGCAGGATCGGATCGATCTCGTCTTCCTGCTCGATTACCACTGGTTCGCTGTCACCTTTGAGGTCGACGAACGCAGCCAACTGCTGTTGCAGAATGGTTGCAGCGCGGCGGATAGCCTCTTCAGGATCCAGAGTACCGTTGGTTTCCAGATCAATAACCAGCTTGTCCAGGTTAGTACGCTGTTCGACACGGGCGTTTTCCACCACGTATGCGATACGGCGAACCGGGCTGAACGAAGAGTCAAGCTGCAAGCGACCAATGCTGCGGCTTTCGTCTTCATCGCTCTGACGCGAGTCGGCCGGTTCATAACCACGACCACGAGCTACGGTGAGCTTCATGTTCAGGGCGCCGTTAGACGCCAGGTTAGCGATTACGTGATCGGGGTTAACGATCTCGACATCATGATCCAGCTGAATATCGGCAGCGGTAACCACCCCCGAACCCTTCTTCGACAAGGTCAGCGTAACTTCGTCACGGCCGTGCAGCTTGATAGCCAGACCTTTAAGGTTCAACAGGATTTCAATTACGTCTTCCTGTACACCTTCGATGGCGCTGTACTCGTGGAGCACACCGTCAATCTCGGCCTCGACTACTGCACAGCCGGGCATTGAGGACAACAGGATGCGGCGCAGCGCGTTGCCCAGGGTGTGGCCAAAACCACGCTCGAGAGGCTCGAGAGTAATTTTGGCGCGGGTTGGACTGACAACCTGCACATCAATGTGGCGGGGTGTCAGGAACTCATTTACCGAAATCTGCATGGATGCACCTATTTTCTAGCCCTTACTTGGAGTAGAGCTCGACAATCAGGCTTTCGTTGATGTCGGCGGACAGATCACTGCGAGCAGGAACGTTCTTGAAAACGCCCGACTTCTTCTCAGTGTCTACTTCTACCCATTCTACGCGGCCACGTTGGGCACACAGATCGAGAGCTTGGACAATGCGAAGTTGGTTTTTTGCTTTCTCGCGAACTGCGACCACGTCACCAGCACGAACCTGGTAGGACGGAACGTTTACGGTCTGACCGTTAACGCTGATCGACTTGTGCGATACCAGCTGACGGGATTCGGCACGAGTCGAACCAAAGCCCATACGGTATACAACGTTGTCCAGACGGCATTCGAGCAGTTGCAGCAGGTTTTCACCGGTTGCACCTTTCTTGCCAGCAGCTTCTTTGTAGTAGCCGCTGAACTGACGCTCGAGAACGCCGTAGATACGACGGACCTTCTGCTTTTCACGCAGTTGGGTGCCGTAATCGGACTGGCGACCGCGGCGTTGGCCGTGGATACCAGGTGCTGCTTCAATGTTGCACTTCGATTCGATCGCGCGCACGCCGCTCTTCAGGAAGAGATCGGTGCCTTCGCGACGAGCGAGTTTGCATTTTGGACCAATGTAACGAGCCATTCTTTACAATCTCCTGGATTACACGCGGCGCTTCTTCGGCGGACGGCACCCGTTGTGCGGGATTGGCGTCACGTCGGTGATGCTGGCGATCTTATAGCCACAGCCGTTCAAAGCACGGACAGCAGACTCACGACCTGGACCTGGACCCTTGACGTTAACGTCGAGGTTTTTCAGGCCGTATTCCAGCGCAGCTTGACCAGCACGTTCAGCAGCTACTTGAGCAGCAAACGGGGTGGACTTGCGGGAACCGCGGAAACCCGAACCACCGGAGGTAGCCCAAGAAAGCGCGTTACCTTGACGGTCGGTGATGGTCACGATTGTGTTGTTAAAAGAAGCATGGATGTGGGCGATGCCATCAACCACTGTCTTTTTAACTTTTTTACGAGGACGAGCAGCAGGTTTTGCCATGATAATTTTCCTGTCGATTCGCTGGGGCGATTACTTGCGGATCGGCTTACGCGGACCTTTACGGGTACGCGCGTTAGTCTTGGTACGCTGACCGCGTACTGGAAGACCACGACGATGACGCAGACCGCGATAGCAACCGAGGTCCATCAAACGCTTGATTTTCATGTTGATTTCGCGACGCAGGTCACCTTCAGTGGTGAACTTCGCCACTTCGCCACGCAGCTGTTCAATCTGCTCGTCGCTCAGATCCTTGATCTTAGCGGCTGGGTTTACCCCAGCAACTGCGCAAATTTTCTGCGCAGTAGTGCGACCAACACCATAGATGTAGGTCAGCGAGATAACAGTGTGCTTGTTATCTGGAATGTTAACGCCTGCAATACGGGCCATTCAGTGGGACTCCAATTGACAGCTACCTACGCCCCGGAAGCCAAGAAATAGGGCGCGAGATAATATCGCTGTAATAACAAATAATCAACCCGGCAGCGCACTAGCTGCCGGGCTTCAAGCGGATCACACTCAGCCTTGGCGCTGTTTGTGACGCGGTTCCGCGCTGCAAATTACTCGAACAACACCTTCGCGGCGAATAATCTTGCAGTTACGGCACAGCTTTTTCACCGATGCACGAACTTTCATCACCAACTCCTCGAACCTTATGGGGTACTCAGCGCAACATGCCGCTGCCGTAGCCCTTCAGGTTGGCTTTCTTCATCAGGGATTCGTACTGGTGCGAAACGAGGTGCGATTGTACTTGGGACATGAAGTCCATCACAACCACGACCACGATCAGCAACGAGGTCCCGCCAAGGTAGAACGGAACGTTTGCTGCAACCACCAGGAACTGGGGCAACAAGCACACGGCCGTCATATATAGAGCACCGAACAGGGTCAAACGAGTCAGAACGCCATCAATGTAGCGTGCAGACTGCTCACCTGGACGGATGCCCGGAATAAAGGCACCGGACTTCTTCAGGTTTTCCGCTACGTCTTTCGGATTGAACATCAACGCCGTATAGAAGAAGCAGAAGAAAATAATCCCTGCACTAAACAGCAGAATATTCAACGGCTGACCAGGAGCGATCGACTGAGAGAGGTCCTGCAGCCAGCCCATATTTTCGGACTGACCAAACCAGGTACCCAACGAAGCCGGAAACAGCAAAATGCTGCTCGCGAAAATTGCCGGAATAACACCGGCCATATTCACTTTCAGCGGCAAGTGGCTGGTCTGCGCAGCAAAGACCTTACGGCCCTGCTGACGCTTGGCGTAGTGAACAGCAATACGACGCTGACCACGCTCAATGAACACCACAAAACCGATAATCGCTACTGCCAGCAAACCGATGGCAACCAAGGCGAAAATGTTGATATCACCCTGACGTGCAGACTCGAAAGACTGCCCAATCGCTCTCGGAAGACCGGCGACGATACCTGCGAAAATCAACATCGAGATACCGTTACCAACACCACGTTCAGTAATCTGCTCACCCAGCCACATCATGAACATCGCACCAGCCACAAATGTGGATACCGCGACGAAATGGAAGCCAAAGTCACCAGTGAACGCAACGCCCTGCCCAGCCAGGCCAACGGACATGCCGATAGCTTGGACGAGGGCGAGGACGACAGTGCCGTAGCGGGTGTACTGGCTAATCTTGCGACGGCCAGCTTCACCTTCCTTCTTCAACTGCTCCAGCTGCGGGCTGACGGCGGTCATCAGTTGCATGATGATCGATGCCGAAATGTACGGCATGATCCCCAGTGCAAAGATGCTCATCCGTTCCAGCGCGCCGCCGGAAAACATGTTGAACAAGCTAAGAATGGTCCCCTCATTCTGTCGAAACAGGTCTGCGAGTCGGTCCGGGTTGATACCTGGAACCGGGATGTGTGCGCCTATTCGGTAGACGATAATCGCCAGGAACAGAAAACGCAGACGAGCCCAAAGTTCAGACATACCGCCTTTGCCGAGCGCTGAGAGAGCACCTTGCTTAGCCATTTATTCCTCGAACTTGCCGCCAGCTGCTTCGATAGCCGAACGCGCACCTTTGGTGGCGCCGATTCCCTTGCCGATAGTGACAGCGCGAGTCACTTCACCGGACAGCATGATTTTCACACGCTGTACGTTGACGTTGATCACGTTGGCATCTTTCAGGGTCTGCACAGTAACGATGTCGCCTTCCACTTTAGCCAGCTCGGACAGACGCACTTCTGCGCGGTCCATGGCTTTCAGGGATACGAAACCGAACTTAGGCAGGCGACGATGCAGCGGCTGTTGACCGCCTTCAAAGCCTGGAGCGATGGTGCCACCGGAGCGGGAGGTTTGACCTTTGTGGCCACGGCCACCAGTCTTACCCAAACCGCTACCGATACCACGGCCCGGACGATGCTTTTCGCGACGGGAACCCGGCGCTGGACTCAGATCATTGAGTTTCATCGATTAACCCTCTACACGCAGCATGTAGTAAGCCTTGTTGATCATCCCGCGATTCTCGGGAGTATCCAGGACTTCTACAGTGTGACCGATGCGACGCAGACCCAGACCTTTAACACACAGTTTGTGGTTAGGGATGCGGCCGGTCATGCTTTTGATCAGCGTTACTTTAACGGTAGCCATGATCAGAAGATCTCCTTGACAGTCAGACCACGCTTGGCAGCGATGGACTCAGGAGATTGCATAGCTTTCAAACCTTTGAAAGTGGCGTGAACCACGTTTACCGGGTTAGTCGAGCCGTAGCACTTGGCCAGAACGTTCTGAACGCCAGCAACTTCGAGGACAGCACGCATAGCGCCGCCAGCGATGATACCGGTACCTTCAGAAGCAGGCTGCATGTACACCTTCGAAGCGCCATGGGCGGACTTCATTGCGTACTGCAGCGTGGTGCCGTTCAGATCAACTTGGATCATGTTGCGACGAGCAGCTTCCATTGCCTTCTGGATCGCAGCAGGCACTTCACGTGACTTGCCACGGCCGAAGCCAACACGGCCTTTACCATCACCTACCACGGTCAACGCGGTGAAGGTGAAGATACGGCCGCCTTTAACGGTTTTGGCTACGCGGTTAACTTGAACCAGCTTCTCAATGTAGCCTTCGTCGCGCTTTTGGTCGTTATTTGACATAACTTAGAACTCCAGCCCAGCTTCACGAGCAGCATCAGCCAGCGCTTTCACGCGACCGTGGTACTTGAAGCCAGAGCGGTCGAAAGCCACTTGCGAGACGCCAGCGGCCTTAGCACGCGTAGCGACCAGCTGGCCAACCTTTGTGGCCGCGTCGATGTTGCCAGTGGCACCATCACGCAGTTCTTTATCCAAAGTCGAGGCGCTTGCCAGGACTTTGTTGCCGTCGGCCGAGATGACCTGGGCGTAGATGTGCTGCGACGAGCGGAACACGCAGAGACGCACGACTTCGAGTTCGTGCATTTTCAGGCGTGCTTTGCGAGCGCGACGCAGTCGAGTAACTTTTTTGTCGGTCATTTGCTATGCCCTACTTCTTCTTGGCTTCTTTACGACGGACGACTTCGTCCGCGTAGCGCACACCTTTGCCTTTGTACGGCTCTGGTGGACGGAAGTCGCGGATCTCAGCGGCCACTTGACCTACCAGCTGCTTATCGATGCCCTTGATCAGGATATCGGTCTGGCTAGGGGTCTCAGCAGTGATGCCCGCTGGCAGTTCGTAATCCACAGGGTGCGAGAAGCCAAGGGCTAGGTTCAAAACCGTGCCTTTTGCTTGCGCTTTGTAACCAACACCGACCAGCTGGAGCTTACGCTCGAAGCCTTGGCTTACGCCTTGGACCATGTTGTTTACCAACGCACGCGTGGTACCGGCCATTGCGCGAGTTTGTTGATCGCCATTGCGAGCAGCGAAACGCAGCTCACCAGCTTCTTCAACGATCTCAACGGACGAATGGATGTTCAGTTCAAGAGTGCCCTTGGCACCCTTCACCGAAAGCTGTTGGCCTGCGAATTTGACTTCGACACCGGCTGGCAGCTTAACGGGGTTCTTAGCGACGCGAGACATGCTTATCCCCCCTTAGAACACAGTGCAAAGAACTTCGCCGCCGACACCGGCAGCGCGCGCAGCACGATCCGTCATCACACCTTTGTTGGTGGAGACGATAGACACGCCCAGACCGCCACGAACTTTCGGCAGATCTTCAGCGGACTTGTACTGACGCAGGCCTGGACGGCTAACGCGCTTCACTTCCTCGATGACCGAACGGCCTTCGAAGTACTTCAGCTCGATGGACAGCAGTGCTTTTACATCGCTGCTGATCTGATAACCCGCAATGTAGCCTTCGTCTTTCAGGACTTTGGCAACAGCTACCTTCAACTTGGAAGATGGCATGCTTACGACGGACTTTTCAGCCATCTGGGCATTACGGATACGAGTTAGCATGTCCGCTAACGGGTCCTGCATACTCATGGGCTAGACGCTCCTAATACAAAAAAATTAGCCTTGCGGCTACATATGTCGCCGAGAATCTCCGGGTAAAAAACACGGGCTCAGGCGAGCCGCGTATTTTAGACACACTCCGGAAATGAAACAAGCCCCAAAAGGGGCTTGTTCCAGATTCAAGGTCACCGGTGGTCAGTATCTTGCGATATTGGCCACCTGGACGCTGAAAGTACTTACCAGCTGGCTTTAACCAGACCTGGTACGTCACCACGCATTGCCGCTTCACGCAGTTTATTACGGCCGAGGCCGAACTTGCGGTAAACGCCGTGTGGACGACCAGTCAGGCGGCAGCGGTTACGCATGCGCGAAGCGCTTGCGTCACGTGGCTGCTTCTGCAGAGCTACTGTAGCTTCCCAACGCGCTTCTGGACTTGCGTTCAGATCAACGATGATTGCTTTCAGTGCTGCACGCTTCTTGGCGTACT
This sequence comes from Pseudomonas sp. FH1, assembly GCF_000510895.2. NCBI lineage: Bacteria > Pseudomonadati > Pseudomonadota > Gammaproteobacteria > Pseudomonadales > Pseudomonadaceae > Pseudomonas > Pseudomonas sp. FH1. The sequence continues at coordinate 25,919 of NZ_AOHM01000050.1, read as the reverse complement.
TGGCAACCGTGAGCTGACGCTTCAGCTCGCGGTTTTTCATGCTCATCTTGGCCATGGTCCTACTCCAATCAGTTGCGGAACGGGAATTTGAAAGCACGCAACAGGGCGCGACCTTCATCATCGTTCTTGGCAGTGGTGGTCAGGGTGATGTCCAGACCGCGGAGAGCATCGATCTTGTCGTAGTCGATTTCCGGGAAGATGATCTGCTCTTTCACGCCCATGCTGTAGTTACCACGACCATCGAAGGACTTGGCATTCAGGCCGCGGAAGTCGCGGACCCGAGGCAGGGAGATCGACAGCAGACGATCCAGGAATTCGTACATACGCTCACGGCGCAGGGTCACTTTGACGCCGATCGGCCAACCTTCACGGACTTTAAAGCCAGCGATGGATTTCCGAGCGTAGGTCACAACGACTTTCTGGCCGGTGATCTTTTCCAGGTCAGCAACAGCGTGCTCGATGACTTTTTTGTCGCCGATCGCTTCGCCCAGACCCATGTTCAGGGTGATTTTGGTAACGCGCGGAACTTCCATCACGTTCCCAAGCTTAAGTTCTTCCTTAAGCTTAGGGGCGATTTCCTTCCGGTAAATCTCTTGTAGTCGTGCCATGGTCTAATCTACCTAGCAGTGTTCAAGCATCAACCGCTTTTTGGGTCGACTTGAAGACACGAATTTTCTTACCGTCTTCTACTTTGAAACCAACGCGGTCAGCCTTGTTGGTTTCGCCGTTGAAGATGGCGACGTTAGAAGCGTCCAGCGGAGCTTCTTTCTCGACGATACCGCCCTGCACGCCCGACATCGGGTTAGGCTTGGTATGACGCTTGACCAGGTTCAGACCACCGATAACCAGACGGTTATTAGCGAGAACCTTAAGCACCTTACCGCGCTTACCTTTGTCTTTGCCGGCGATCACGATGATCTCGTCGTCACGACGAATCTTTTGCATGTCGGATCTCCTTACAGCACTTCTGGGGCGAGCGAGACGATCTTCATGAACTTCTCAGTACGAAGTTCACGGGTCACTGGCCCAAAGATACGGGTGCCGATCGGCTCTTGCTTGTTGTTCAGAAGAACAGCAGCGTTGCCATCAAAGCGGATAATGGAGCCATCAGCACGACGTACGCCGTGACGAGTGCGGACTACAACAGCAGTCATCACTTGGCCTTTTTTCACTTTACCGCGAGGAATTGCTTCCTTGACGGTAACTTTGATGATGTCACCGATACCAGCGTAACGACGATGGGAGCCACCCAGCACCTTGATGCACATAACACGGCGAGCGCCGCTGTTATCGGCCACATCGAGCATGGATTGAGTCTGAATCATATAATTTCTCCGACCCCTAGTCCTTAGACTTCCACAGCGCGTTCGAGAACATCAACCAGTGCCCAAGACTTGGTCTTGGCCAGCGGACGAGTTTCACGAATAGTGACTTTGTCGCCGATGTGGCACTGATTGGTTTCGTCGTGCGCGTGCAGCTTAGTCGAACGCTTAACATATTTACCGTAGATCGGGTGCTTAACGCGACGCTCGATCAGAACGGTGATGGTTTTGTCCATCTTGTCGCTGACAACACGGCCAGTCAGCGTACGGACAGTCTTTTCGGCTTCAGCCATGATCACTTACCTGCCTGCTGGTTGAGCACAGTCTTCACGCGAGCGATGTCACGCTTAACTTGCGAGAGCAGATGAGACTGCCCCAACTGGCCAGTTGCTTTCTGCATACGCAGATTGAACTGGTCGCGCAGCAGGCCGAGCAGTTGCTCGTTCAGCTGCTGTGCGGATTTTTCACGAAGTTCATTCGCTTTCATCACATCACCGTCCGTTTAACAAAGGAGGTGGCGAGCGGCAGCTTTGCAGCAGCCAGGGCGAAAGCCTCACGCGCCAGCTCTTCAGAAACACCCTCGATTTCATACAGGACTTTGCCTGGCTGAATCTGGGCTACCCAGTATTCCACGTTACCCTTACCTTTACCCATACGAACCTCGAGAGGTTTTTTGGAGATCGGCTTGTCCGGGAATACACGGATCCAGATCTTGCCGCCACGTTTAACGTGACGGGTCAGAGCACGACGCGCTGACTCGATCTGACGAGCGGTGAGACGACCACGAGCTACAGACTTCAGCGCGAACTCGCCGAAGCTGACTTTGCTACCGCGCTGAGCCAGACCACGGTTGTGGCCTGTCATCTGCTTGCGGAACTTCGTACGCTTAGGTTGCAACATTTGGCGTACCCCTTACTTAGCAGCTTTTTTACGAGGCGCTGGTGCTTGTGGTTTCAGTTCTTCTTGGCGACCACCAATTACTTCGCCTTTGAAGATCCAAACCTTTACACCGATCACACCGTAAGTGGTGTGAGCTTCGTAGTTGGCATAGTCGATGTCGGCACGCAGGGTGTGCAGTGGCACACGACCTTCGCGATACCATTCAGTACGTGCGATTTCAGCACCGCCGAGACGACCGCTCACTTGGATTTTGATGCCTTTGGCACCAATGCGCATGGCGTTCTGTACAGCGCGCTTCATAGCGCGACGGAACATAACGCGACGCTCCAGCTGCTGAGCTACGCTCTGCGCAACCAGCATACCGTCGAGCTCCGGCTTGCGGATCTCTTCGATATTGATGTGCACAGGCACACCCATTTGCTTGGTCAGGTCCTGACGCAGTTTCTCAACATCTTCACCTTTCTTCCCGATAACGATACCTGGACGAGCGGTGTGGATGGTGATACGTGCAGTTTGGGCCGGACGATGGATATCGATACGGCTTACGGACGCGCTTTTTAGTTTGTCTTGGAGATACTCACGCACCTTCAGATCAGCGAACAAATAGTCCGCATAAGTCCGACCGTCTGCGTACCAGACGGAGGTGTGCTCCTTGACGATTCCCAGGCGAATGCCAATGGGATGTACTTTCTGACCCATCTCTTCGACTCCGTTACTTGTCAGCAACCTTGACAGTGATATGGCAAGACCGCTTGACGATGCGATCAGCACGGCCTTTGGCACGTGGCATGATGCGCTTCAGCGAACGCCCTTCGTTGACGAAAACGGTGCTGACCTTCAGGTCATCAACGTCTGCGCCTTCGTTATGCTCGGCGTTGGCTACGGCCGACTCCAGCACTTTCTTCATGATCTCGGCGGCTTTCTTACTGCTGAAAGCCAACAGGTTGAGCGCTTCGCCCACCTTCTTCCCGCGGATCTGGTCGGCGACCAAGCGGGCTTTCTGGGCGGAGATTCGAGCGCCCGACAACTTAGCGGCTACTTCCATTTCCTAACCCCTTAACGCTTGGCTTTCTTGTCTGCCACGTGCCCACGATAAGTGCGGGTACCGGCAAACTCGCCTAGTTTGTGGCCGACCATGTCTTCGTTCACGAGAACTGGGACGTGCAAGCGACCGTTGTGTACAGCGATGGTCAGACCGACCATTTGTGGCAGGATCATCGAACGACGCGACCAGGTCTTAACTGGTTTGCGATCGTTCTTTTCCGCCGCCACTTCGATCTTCTTCAGTAGGTGAAGATCAATAAAAGGACCTTTTTTCAGAGAACGTGGCACTGTCGTATCCCTCTATTTACTTGCGACGACGGACGATCATTTTGTCGGTACGCTTATTACCACGAGTCTTCGCGCCCTTAGTCGGGAAGCCCCATGGCGATACCGGATGACGACCACCAGAGGTACGACCTTCACCACCACCGTGTGGGTGGTCAACCGGGTTCATGGCAACACCACGAACGGTTGGGCGAACGCCACGCCAGCGTTTGGCACCAGCTTTACCCAGCGAACGCAGGCTGTGCTCGGAGTTCGAGACTTCGCCCAGGGTCGCGCGGCATTCAGCCAGCACTTTACGCATCTCACCAGAACGCAGACGCAGGGTCACGTAGACACCTTCACGAGCGATCAGCTGAGCCGAAGCACCAGCGGAACGAGCGATTTGCGCGCCTTTACCTGGCTTCAATTCGATGCCGTGTACGGTGCTACCAACTGGAATGTTGCGCAGTTGCAGAGCGTTGCCCGGCTTGATCGGTGCCAGAGCACCTGCGATCAGCTGGTCGCCAGCGCTCACGCCTTTAGGGGCGATGATGTAGCGACGCTCGCCATCTGCGTACAGCAGCAGAGCGATGTGAGCAGTACGGTTTGGATCGTATTCGATACGCTCGACAGTGGCAGCGATGCCATCTTTGTCGTTGCGACGGAAATCGACCAGACGATAATGCTGCTTATGGCCACCACCGATGTGACGAGTGGTAATACGACCATTGTTGTTACGACCACCAGACTTCGATTTTTTTTCGAGCAGCGGTGCGTGAGGAGCGCCTTTATGCAGCTCCTGGTTGACCACCTTGACCACAAAACGGCGGCCAGGGGAAGTCGGTTTGCATTTAACGATTGCCATGATGCACCCCTTCCTTACTCAGCACTGCTGCTGAAATCGAGATCTTGGCCTGGCTGAAGGGAGATAACTGCCTTCTTCCAGTCATTACGCTTGCCCAGACCGCGAGCAGTGCGCTTGCTCTTACCCAGAACATTCAGGGTAGTAACACGCTCTACTTTCACGCTGAACAGGCTTTCGACGGCCTTCTTGATTTCCAGCTTGGTTGCGTCAGTTGCAACCTTGAAAACGAACTGGCCTTTCTTGTCAGCCAGAACCGTAGCCTTTTCGGAAACGTGCGGGCCAAGCAGAACTTTAAATACGCGTTCCTGGTTCATCCCAGCAGCTCCTCGAATTTCTTCACGGCCGACACGGTGATCAACACCTTGTCGTATGCGATCAGACTAACTGGATCGGAACCTTGCACGTCACGTACATCAACGTGTGGCAGGTTGCGAGCAGCCAGGTACAGGTTCTGATCAACAGCTTCAGACACGATCAAAACATCGGTCAGGCTCATGTTGTTCAGTTTGCCCAGCAGATCTTTGGTTTTCGGGCTTTCAACAGCGAAGTCCTGAACCACGACCAGACGGTCAGTACGCACGAGTTCAGCAAGGATGGAGCGCAGAGCTGCGCGGTACATCTTCTTGTTGAGCTTCTGCGAGTGATCCTGTGGACGAGCTGCGAAAGTGGTACCACCGCCACGCCAGATTGGGCTACGGATAGTACCGGCACGAGCACGGCCAGTACCTTTCTGACGCCAAGGGCGCTTACCGCCACCACGAACGTCGGAACGGGTCTTTTGCTGCTTGCTACCTTGACGGCCGCCAGCCATGTAGGCCACGACTGCTTGGTGAACCAGCGTCTCGTTGAACTCGCCGCCAAACGTCAGTTCGGAAACTTCGATCGCTTGAGCGTCATTTACATTTAATTGCATGTCAGCTTCCCCTTAACCGCGAGCCTTGGCCGCCGGACGTACAACCAGGTTGCCGCCAGTAGCGCCAGGAACAGCACCCTTGACCAACAACAGATTGCGTTCAGCGTCGACGCGCACTACTTCGAGGGACTGCACGGTCACGCGCTCAGCGCCCATATGACCGGACATTTTTTTGCCCTTGAATACACGACCAGGAGTCTGGCACTGGCCAATAGAGCCCGGGACGCGGTGGGAAACGGAGTTACCGTGAGTGTTGTCTTGGCCACGGAAATTCCAACGCTTGATCGTACCCTGGAAGCCTTTACCTTTGGACTGACCGGTTACATCAACCAGTTGACCAGCAGCGAAGATTTCAGCGTTGATCAGATCGCCAGCCTGGTAGTCGCCGTCTTCGAGACGGAACTCCATAACAGTGCGACCAGCTGCAACGTTTGCTTTAGCGAAGTGACCTGCTTGAGCAGCAGTCACGCGCGAAGCACGACGCTCGCCGACAGTGACTTGCACTGCACGATAGCCATCGGTCTCTTCAGTTTTGAACTGGGTGACGCGATTCGGTTCGATCTCAATGACCGTGACCGGAATGGAGACACCTTCTTCGGTGAAAATACGGGTCATACCGCATTTACGACCGACTACACCAATAGTCATGTTGTAAACCTCATGAGTGTACGGGGCTTTCACCCGCTATGGCCGCCCATTTCAGAGCGTTACACGACTAAGACCCAAGTCTTAGCCGAGGCTGATCTGTACTTCCACACCGGCCGCCAGATCAAGCTTCATAAGTGCATCAACGGTTTTATCCGTTGGCTGGACGATGTCCAGTACGCGCTTATGAGTACGGATCTCGTACTGGTCACGCGCGTCTTTGTTGACGTGCGGGGAGACCAGAACGGTGAACCGCTCTTTACGGGTAGGCAGTGGAATTGGACCACGCACTTGAGCACCAGTACGTTTCGCGGTTTCCACGATTTCCTGGGTGGATTGGTCGATCAGGCGATGGTCAAAAGCCTTCAACCTGATACGGATTTGCTGATTTTGCATTGGATTTCAGACTCCGGCTGCTATTCCCAGCGAGCGCAATACGCCCGTTAAAAGGAGGCGCAATTCTATAGACGGCCCTGATAGGTGTCAACCCAATAAAAAAGGCCCCCGCTGAGCGGGGGCCTTTCAAAACATCAGAGCTATCTCAGAAGAGATAATTACTCGATGATTTTAGCTACAACGCCAGCACCAACGGTACGGCCGCCTTCACGGATTGCGAAACGCAGACCGTCTTCCATAGCGATGGTTTTGATCAGGGTGACAACCATTTTGATGTTGTCGCCTGGCATTACCATTTCTACGCCTTCCGGCAGTTCGCAGTTACCAGTTACGTCGGTAGTACGGAAGTAGAACTGTGGACGGTAGCCTTTGAAGAACGGAGTGTGACGACCGCCTTCTTCTTTGCTCAGCACGTACACTTCAGCTTCGAACTTGGTGTGCGGCTTAACCGAACCTGGCTTAACCAGAACCTGGCCACGCTCAACGTCGTCACGCTTGGTACCACGCAGCAGAACGCCGCAGTTCTCGCCAGCACGACCTTCGTCGAGCAGTTTACGGAACATTTCAACACCGGTGCAGGTGGTGACGGTAGTGTCACGCAGACCAACGATTTCCAGTGGATCTTGAACCTTAACGATACCGCGCTCGATACGACCAGTTACAACAGTACCGCGACCGGAGATCGAGAATACGTCTTCGATTGGCATTAGGAACGGCTTGTCGATAACACGGACTGGATCTGGGATGTAGCTGTCCAGAGTCTCAACTAGTTTACGAACGGACGTGGTGCCCATTTCGTTGTCGTCTTTGCCTTCCAGAGCCATACGAGCAGAACCGATGATGATCGGAGTGTCGTCGCCTGGGAAGTCGTAAGTGCTCAGCAGATCGCGCACTTCCATCTCAACCAGTTCCAGCAGCTCAGCGTCGTCTACCAGGTCAGCCTTGTTCAGGTAAACCACGATGTACGGAACGCCTACCTGACGGGACAGCAGGATGTGCTCACGGGTTTGTGGCATCGGACCATCAGCAGCCGAGCAAACCAGGATAGCGCCGTCCATCTGGGCAGCACCGGTGATCATGTTCTTCACATAGTCAGCGTGACCTGGGCAGTCAACGTGAGCGTAGTGACGGATCAGCGAGTTGTATTCAACGTGCGCGGTGTTGATGGTGATACCACGAGCTTTTTCTTCTGGTGCGCTGTCGATTTTATCGAAATCAACGATTGCGGAACCGAAAACTTCGGAGCAAACGCGAGTCAGAGCAGCAGTCAGAGTGGTTTTACCGTGGTCAACGTGACCGATGGTGCCAACGTTGACGTGCGGTAGGGAACGATCAAATTTTTCTTTAGCCACGACAATTAACTCCTTGCCTAAAGGACTGAATCAGCCTTGTTTTTTGGATACAGTTTCAGCGATGTGCGCCGGAGCTGTGTTGTATTTTTTGAATTCCATAGAGTAGCTTGCGCGACCCTGGGACATGGAGCGAACGTCGGTCGCATAACCGAACATCTCACCCAACGGAACCTCGGCGCGAATCACTTTGCCGGAAACCGTGTCTTCCATACCCAAGATCATGCCGCGACGACGGTTAAGGTCGCCCATGACATCACCCATATAGTCTTCAGGTGTAACAACTTCTACCGCCATGATCGGCTCAAGCAACTCACCACCGCCCTTCTGGGCCAGTTGCTTGGTTGCCATGGAGGCAGCCACCTTAAACGCCATCTCGTTGGAGTCGACGTCGTGGTAAGAACCGTCAAAAACGGTTGCTTTCAGGCCGATCAGCGGATAGCCGGCAACAACACCGTTCTTCATCTGCTCTTCGATGCCCTTCTGGATAGCCGGGATGTATTCCTTAGGAACCACACCACCAACTACTTCGTTCACGAATTGCAGACCTTCCTGACCTTCGTCAGCAGGAGCAAAACGGATCCAGCAGTGACCGAACTGACCACGACCGCCGGACTGACGAACGAACTTGCCTTCGATTTCGCAATTCTTCGTGATGCGCTCACGATAGGAAACCTGAGGCTTACCGATGTTGGCTTCGACGTTGAACTCACGGCGCATCCGGTCAACCAGGATGTCCAGGTGCAGCTCGCCCATGCCGGAGATGATCGTTTGACCAGTCTCTTCATCAGTCTTGACGCGGAAAGATGGATCTTCCTGAGCAAGCTTGCCCAGAGCGATACCCATTTTTTCCTGGTCATCCTTGGTCTTAGGCTCTACGGCAACCGAAATAACCGGCTCCGGGAAGTCCATGCGAACCAGGATGATTGGCTTGGCAGCGTCGCACAAAGTCTCACCCGTGGTGACGTCCTTCATGCCGATCAGGGCCGCGATGTCACCAGCGCGTACTTCCTTGATCTCTTCACGGGCGTTTGCGTGCATTTGCACCATACGACCCACGCGCTCTTTCTTGCCTTTAACCGAGTTGATCACGCCGTCGCCGGAGGCCAACACGCCCGAGTAAACGCGGACGAAGGTCAAAGTACCCACGAATGGGTCGGTTGCGATCTTGAACGCCAGAGCCGAGAACGGCTCGCTATCATCGGCGTGACGCTCCATTTCTTCTTCCTCGTTATCAGGGTTGGTACCCTTGATAGCAGGAATGTCGGTTGGAGCCGGCAGGTAGTCGATAACGGCGTCGAGAACCAGGGGAACACCCTTGTTCTTGAAGGAGGAACCGCAAACAGCCAAGACGATCTCGCCAGCGATAGTACGCTGACGCAGAGCAGCCTTGATTTCCACGTTGGTGAGTTCTTCACCTTCGAGGTACTTGTTCATCAGCTCTTCGTTGGCTTCGGCAGCAGCCTCAACCATGTTGTTGCGCCACTCGTCAGCCAGCTCCTGCAGTTCTGCAGGGATAGGCTTACGAACAGGAACCATACCTTTGTCGGAATCATTCCAGTAAACAGCTTCCATGTTGATCAGATCGATCTGACCCTGGAAGTTGTCTTCGGAACCGATAGCCAATTGGATTGGCACCGGGGTGTGACCCAGACGCTGCTTGATCTGACCGATCACGCGCAGGAAGTTGGCACCAGCACGGTCCATCTTGTTTACATAAACAAGACGTGGAACGCCGTACTTGTTGGCTTGACGCCATACGGTTTCCGACTGAGGCTCAACACCCGAGGTACCGCAGAACACAACGACGGCGCCGTCGAGTACGCGCAGGGAACGCTCAACTTCGATGGTGAAGTCTACGTGGCCTGGGGTATCGATTACGTTAAAACGGTGCTCGTCTTTGTACTGCTTCTCGGAACCTTTCCAGAAGGCGGTAATAGCAGCAGAAGTAATGGTAATACCACGCTCCTGCTCCTGAACCATCCAGTCTGTGGTCGCGGCGCCGTCATGCACCTCGCCCATTTTGTGACTTTTGCCGGTGTAAAACAGTACGCGCTCGGTGGTGGTGGTTTTACCAGCATCCACGTGAGCAACAATACCGATGTTACGGTAGCGGCTAATCGGAGTAGTACGAGCCATAAAGCCCTCGCAAAATTAGTGAAGCTAAGATTAGAAGCGGTAGTGCGAGAAAGCTTTGTTAGCTTCAGCCATACGGTGCACGTCTTCACGCTTCTTAACAGCAGCACCTTTACCTTCAGCAGCGTCCAACAGCTCGCCGGCCAAACGCAGAGCCATAGACTTCTCGCCGCGCTTACGGGCGAAGTCTACCAACCAGCGCATTGCCAGAGCGTTACGACGGGACGGACGAACTTCAACCGGAACCTGGTAAGTAGCACCGCCTACACGGCGCGACTTCACTTCGACCAGCGGAGCGATGGCGTCGAGAGCTTTCTCGAAGATTTCCAGGGGGTCGCTGTTCTTGCGTTCTTTAACCTTTTCCAGCGCGCCATAAACGATACGCTCGGCAACGGCTTTCTTGCCGCTTTCCATCACGTGGTTCATGAACTTGGCCAGGATCTGGCTTCCGTATTTTGGATCGTCAAGCACTTCGCGCTTGGCTGCTACGCGTCTTCTTGGCATGGATAAGCCCTCAAACGGTCTTCAGGTTCGTTCGGAATCGGTGCCCTTGCGGGACGCCTCCGACCTTACTCTTATCGACTCAGAAAATAAGATGATTCAGTTTTACAAAAAGCCGCTACTACTTAGGCTTCTTGGTACCGTACTTCGAACGACCCTGGTTACGACCTTTAACGCCGGAAGTATCCAAGGAGCCGCGTACGGTGTGGTAACGAACACCTGGCAAGTCTTTTACACGACCGCCGCGGATTAGTACCACGCTGTGCTCTTGCAGGTTGTGACCTTCACCACCGATGTACGAGGAAACCTCGAAACCGTTGGTCAGGCGCACACGGCATACTTTACGCAGTGCCGAGTTAGGTTTTTTCGGCGTGGTGGTATACACACGGGTGCATACGCCACGACGTTGCGGGCAGTTCTGCAGCGCAGGTACGTCGGATTTCTCGACGATACGCTTACGCGGCTGACGTACCAGCTGGTTGATAGTTGCCATCTACTAGCTCCACTGTTGTCTTGCGACGCTATTGTCTTGCAAGAAAAGCAAAATGGCAGGAACGAATTCCCGCCAAATTTAGGGGTACAAGAGTCTAAAGAGGATCTTGCCCCCAGTCAAGGCAAGGCCCCGACATCCCCACTCACCGAACCGGGGCAAAAAAGCCTCGATCCGACGAATGGGGCTGCCGGGGCCCAGACTTATCTAGTGCAGAACTCAGTTACCGCTAGAGTTCAGCGCTTCGGTCAGTGCAGCTTCCACTTCACTGGCGCTTACGCGCAGCGGCTTGTCAGCATCACGGCGACGCTTACGCTCGCTGTGGTAAGCCAAACCGGTACCGGCTGGGATCAAACGACCCACAACCACGTTTTCTTTCAGGCCGCGCAGGTAATCGCGCTTGCCGGTTACCGCTGCTTCGGTCAGTACACGAGTGGTCTCCTGGAAGGAGGCCGCCGAGATGAACGACTCAGTGGACAACGACGCCTTGGTGATACCCAGCAGCACGCGGGTGAACTTGGAGACAAACTTGTCTTCCGCGCCCAGACGCTCGTTCTCTACCAGTACGTGAGTCAGTTCCATCTGGTCGCCCTTGATGAAACTGGAATCGCCGGATTCAGCGATTTCAACTTTACGCAACATCTGACGCAGGATGGTCTCGATGTGCTTATCGTTGATCTTCACGCCTTGCAGGCGGTAAACGTCCTGGATCTCGTTAACGATGTACTTGGCCAGCGCACTCACACCCAGCAGACGCAGGATGTCGTGTGGATCGCTCGGGCCGTCGGAGATAACTTCGCCGCGGTTTACCTGTTCGCCTTCGAAGACGTTCAGGTGACGCCACTTCGGAATCAGCTCTTCGTACGGATCGGTACCGTCGTTCGGGGTAATGACCAGACGGCGCTTGCCCTTGGTCTCTTTACCGAACGCGATGGTGCCGCTGACTTCAGCCAGAATCGACGCTTCTTTCGGACGACGAGCTTCGAACAAGTCGGCAACACGCGGCAGACCACCGGTGATGTCACGGGTCTTCGAAGTTTCTTGCGGGATACGCGCGATAACATCACCGATCGCGATCTTCGCACCATCCGCTACACCGACCAGGGCGTTGGCTGGCAGGAAGTACTGAGCGATTACGTCAGTGCCTGGCAGCAACAAGTCCTTGCCGTTGTCATCGACCATCTTCACGGCAGGACGGATGTCTTTACCGGCAGCTGGACGATCTTTCGCGTCGAGTACTTCAATGTTGGTCATACCGGTCAATTCGTCAGTCTGACGCTTGATCGTGATGCCTTCTTCCATGCCCACGTAGGTCACGGTACCTTTCATTTCGGTAACGATTGGGTGAGTGTGCGGATCCCACTTGGCCACGATTGCGCCAGCGTCGACCTTGTCACCTTCTTTAACCGAAATCACAGCACCGTACGGCAGCTTGTAACGCTCGCGCTCACGACCGTAGTCATCAGCGATTGCCAGCTCACCGGAACGGGACACAGCAACCAGGTGGCCATCCACTCGCTCAACGTGTTTCAGGTTGTGCAGACGGACAGTACCGCCATTCTTCACCTGAACGCTGTCGGCTGCGGAGGTCCGGCTTGCCGCACCACCGATGTGGAACGTACGCATGGTCAGCTGGGTACCCGGCTCACCAATGGACTGGGCAGCGATAACGCCGACCGCTTCACCGATGTTCACCTGATGACCACGAGCCAAGTCACGGCCGTAGCACTTGGCACAAATGCCGTAGCGGGTTTCGCAGCTGATCGGCGAGCGAACGATCACTTCGTCGATGCTGTTGAGTTCGATGAACTCGACCCACTTCTCATCTACCAGGGTGCCGGCAGGAACGATAACTTCCTCGGTGCCTGGCTTGAATACGTCACGGGCAATAACACGACCCAATACGCGCTCACCCAGTGGCTCTACAACGTCACCGCCTTCAATGTGCGGCGTCATCAGCAGGCCGTGCTCGGTGCCGCAATCGATCTCGGTTACAACCAGATCTTGTGCAACGTCTACCAGACGACGCGTCAGGTAACCGGAGTTAGCGGTTTTCAACGCGGTATCCGCAAGACCTTTACGAGCACCGTGAGTCGAGATGAAGTACTGAAGTACGCTCAAACCTTCACGGAAGTTCGCGGTAATCGGCGTTTCGATGATGGAGCCGTCCGGCTTGGCCATCAGGCCACGCATACCGGCGAGCTGACGGATCTGCGCAGCAGAACCCCGTGCGCCCGAGTCGGCCATCATGTACATCGAGTTGAAGGACTCTTGGTCAACTTCGTCGCCGTGACGGTCGATGACTTTCTCTTTCGAGAGGTTGGCCATCATCGCCTTGGAAACTTCGTCGTTTGCCTTCGACCAAAGGTCGATCACCTTGTTGTACTTCTCGCCCTGGGTTACCAGGCCGGAGGCGTACTGGCTTTCGATCTCTTTCACTTCATCGGTTGCAGCCGCGATGATGCGAGCTTTTTCATCCGGGATAACGAAGTCGTTAACACCGATGGAAACGCCGGAAATGGTCGAATAGGCAAAACCGGTGTACATCAACTGGTCAGCGAAGATCACGGTCTCTTTCAAACCAACCACGCGGTAGCACTGGTTGATCAGCTTGGAGATCGCCTTTTTCTTCATCGGCAGGTTGACGACGTCGTACGACAGACCTTTTGGCACAACTTGATACAGCAGCGCACGGCCGACAGTAGTGTCGACGATACGGGTGCCGCTCACGCTGCCGCCATCACGGTCGTTGACGGTTTCGTTGATCCGCACTTTGACCTTGGCGTGCAGTGCGGCTTCGCCGGCACGGAACACACGGTCAACTTCTTGCAGGTCAGCGAATACACGACCTTCGCCCTTGGCGTTGATCGCTTCACGGGTCATGTAGTACAGACCCAATACAACGTCCTGCGACGGAACGATGATTGGCTCACCGTTGGCTGGCGACAGAATGTTGTTGGTCGACATCATCAACGCGCGCGCTTCCAACTGGGCTTCCAGTGTCAGCGGTACGTGCACGGCCATTTGGTCGCCGTCGAAGTCGGCGTTGTACGCAGCACAGACCAGAGGGTGCAGCTGGATAGCCTTACCTTCGATCAGTACCGGTTCAAACGCCTGGATACCCAGACGGTGAAGGGTCGGTGCACGGTTGAGGAGAACCGGGTGTTCGCGGATCACTTCAGCGAGAACGTCCCAAACCTCTGGCAGTTCGCGCTCGACCATTTTCTTGGCCGCTTTGATGGTGGTCGCGAGACCGCGCATTTCCAGCTTGCCGAAGATGAATGGCTTGAATAGCTCAAGTGCCATCTTCTTAGGCAGACCGCACTGGTGCAGACGCAGGGTCGGGCCTACGGTAATTACCGAACGACCGGAGTAGTCAACACGCTTACCGAGCAAGTTCTGACGGAAACGACCTTGCTTACCCTTGATCATGTCAGCCAGGGATTTCAGAGGGCGCTTGTTCGAACCGGTGATAGCGCGGCCACGACGACCGTTGTCGAGCAGGGCATCGACAGCTTCTTGCAACATACGCTTTTCGTTGCGCACGATGATGTCCGGAGCGGACAGATCAAGCAGGCGCTTCAAGCGGTTGTTACGGTTGATCACGCGGCGGTACAGGTCGTTGAGGTCGGACGTCGCGAAACGACCACCGTCCAACGGTACCAGCGGACGCAGGTCTGGCGGCAGAACCGGCAGAACGGTCAGCACCATCCACTCTGGCAAGTTGCCGGAACCTTGGAAGGCTTCCATCAACTTCAGACGCTTGGACAGCTTCTTGATCTTGGTTTCGGAGTTGGTTTGCGGAATCTCTTCACGCAGACGGCCAATCTCGTGTTCCAGGTCGATAGCGTGCAGCAGTTCGCGGACAGCTTCGGCACCCATGCGGGCATCGAAATCGTCGCCGAACTCTTCCAGCGCTTCGAAGTACTGCTCGTCGTTCAGCAGCTGACCTTTTTCAAGAGTGGTCATACCTGGATCGATAACGACATAGCTCTCGAAGTAGAGAACACGTTCGATATCACGCAGGGTCATGTCCATCAGCAAGCCGATACGGGACGGCAGCGATTTCAGGAACCAGATGTGGGCAACCGGCGAAGCCAGTTCGATGTGCGCCATGCGCTCACGACGAACCTTGGCCAGTGCAACTTCAACGCCGCACTTCTCGCAGATCACACCACGGTGCTTCAAGCGCTTGTACTTACCGCACAGGCACTCGTAATCCTTTACCGGGCCAAAGATCTTGGCGCAGAACAGGCCGTCACGCTCAGGTTTGAACGTACGGTAGTTGATGGTTTCCGGCTTTTTAACTTCACCGAACGACCACGAACGGATCATCTCAGGCGATGCCAATCCAATACGGATGGCGTCGAACTCTTCGACTTGACCCTGGTTTTTCAGCAAATTCAGTAGGTCTTTCAAGGCCTTTCCTCCTGGCGGAGCAGAGAGCGGGCTAAACAGCCCCGCTCTCGATTCGCGTCACGTGTTATTCGGTTTCCAGATCGATATCGATGCCGAGGGAACGAATTTCTTTGATCAACACGTTGAAGGACTCGGGCATGCCCGGCTCCATACGGTGATCGCCGTCCACGATGTTTTTGTACATCTTGGTACGACCGTTCACATCGTCCGACTTCACTGTGAGCATTTCTTGCAGAGTGTAAGCAGCACCGTATGCTTCCAGTGCCCAGACCTCCATCTCCCCGAAACGCTGACCACCGAACTGAGCCTTACCACCCAGCGGCTGCTGGGTAACCAGGCTGTACGAACCGGTAGAACGAGCGTGCATCTTGTCGTCTACCAAGTGGTTCAGCTTCAGCATGTACATGTAGCCAACAGTAACCGGGCGCTCGAACTTGTTGCCGGTACGGCCGTCGAACAGCTGCATCTGGCCGCTTTCTGGCAGGTCTGCCAGTTTCAGCATGGCCTTGATTTCGCTTTCCTTGGCACCGTCGAACACCGGGGTAGCCATTGGAACGCCGCCGCGCAGGTTCTTCGCCAGATCCAGGATTTCCTGGTCGGAGAAGGTGTCCAGCTCTTCGTTGCGACCGCCGATCTCGTTGTAGATCTCGTGCAGGAACTTACGCAGGTCTGCGACCTTGCGCTGCTCTTCGATCATACGGTTGATCTTCTCGCCCAGACCTTTGGCCGCGAGGCCCAGGTGGGTTTCAAGGATCTGACCAACGTTCATACGCGAAGGTACGCCCAACGGGTTGAGGACGACGTCGACCGGGGTGCCATTGGCATCGTGCGGCATGTCTTCAACCGGCATGATCACGGAGACCACACCTTTGTTACCGTGACGACCGGCCATCTTGTCGCCCGGCTGGATGCGGCGACGGATTGCCAGGTAAACCTTGACGATTTTCAGCACGCCTGGAGCCAGGTCATCGCCCTGCTGCAGTTTGCGCTTCTTGTCTTCAAACTTGTCGTCCAGCAGACGGCGACGATCAACGATGTAGGCCTGGGCCTTCTCGAGCTGCTCGTTCAGAGCATCTTCAGCCATGCGCAGTTTGAACCACTGGCCGTGCTCAAGACCGTCGAGGATTTCGTCGGTGATGTCCTGACCTTTCTTCAGACCCGCGCCGCCTTCAGCCTTGTGGCCTACCAGGGCGGAACGCAGACGTTCGAAGGTCGCGCCTTCAACGATACGGAACTCTTCGTTCAGGTCCTTGCGGATCTCGTCGAGCTGGGTCTTCTCGATGGACAGTGCACGAGCATCACGCTCAACGCCGTCACGGGTGAAGACCTGTACGTCGATGACAGTACCTTTGGTACCGGTCGGTACACGCAGGGAAGTGTCTTTAACGTCGCTGGCTTTTTCACCGAAGATGGCACGCAACAGCTTCTCTTCCGGAGTCAGTTGGGTCTCGCCTTTCGGAGTGACCTTACCGACCAGGATGTCGCCTGCGCCTACTTCAGCACCTACATAAACGATACCGGCTTCGTCCAGCTTGTTCAGTGCAGCCTCACCCACGTTCGGGATGTCTGCAGTGATTTCCTCTGGCCCAAGCTTGGTGTCACGTGCCACACAGGTCAGTTCCTGAATGTGGATCGTGGTGAAACGGTCTTCTTGAACAACACGCTCGGACAGGCAGATGGAGTCTTCGAAGTTGAAGCCGTTCCATGCCATGAACGCGATGCGCATGTTCTGACCCAGTGCCAGTTCACCCATGTCGGTGGACGGGCCGTCGGCCATGATGTCGCTACGCTGGACGCGATCACCCTTGCTCACCAGCGGACGCTGGTTGATGCAGGTGTTCTGGTTCGAGCGGGTGTATTTGGTCAGGTTGTAGATGTCGACACCGGCCTCGCCAGTTTCTACTTCGTCATCGGCAACACGAACCACGATACGGCTGGCGTCAACAGAGTCGATCACGCCACCACGACGAGCCACGACGCAAACGCCGGAGTCACGGGCTACGTTACGCTCCATGCCGGTACCTACCAGCGGCTTGTCAGCGCGCAGGGTCGGTACAGCTTGACGCTGCATGTTGGAACCCATCAACGCACGGTTGGCGTCATCGTGCTCCAGGAACGGGATCAGCGACGCAGCAACCGAAACTACCTGCTTCGGCGATACGTCCATCAAGGTGACGTCTTCCGGCGCCTTGACGGTGAACTCGTTCAAGTGACGAACAGCTACCAGCTCGTCGATCAGGACTTTCTTGTCGTTCATCGTGGCCGAGGCCTGAGCGATCACGTGATCAGCTTCTTCGATGGCGGACAGGAACACGATCTCGTCGGTGACCAGAGCGTGTTTCACTACACGGTACGGGCTCTCGAGGAAGCCGTACTGGTTGGTGCGCGCATAAGCGGCCAGGGAGTTGATCAGACCGATGTTCGGACCTTCCGGCGTTTCGATCGGGCAAACACGACCGTAGTGCGTCGGGTGTACGTCACGAACCTCAAAGCCAGCACGCTCACGGGTCAGACCGCCCGGGCCCAGTGCAGAAACACGGCGCTTGTGGGTGATCTCGGAGAGCGGGTTGTTCTGGTCCATGAACTGCGAGAGCTGGCTGGAACCGAAGAACTCTTTCACCGCCGCAGCCACTGGCTTGGCATTGATCAGGTCTTGCGGCATCAGGCCTTCGCTTTCTGCCATCGACAGACGCTCTTTGACCGCACGCTCAACACGTACCAGGCCAACGCGGAACTGGTTCTCGGCCATTTCGCCTACGCAACGAACACGACGGTTACCCAGGTGGTCGATGTCATCGACGATGCCTTTGCCGTTACGGATGTCGACCAGGGTCTTCAGTACCGCGACGATGTCTTCCTTGCACAGCACGCCCGAACCTTCGATCTCGGTACGACCGATACGACGGTTGAACTTCATCCGGCCGACCGCAGACAGGTCATAGCGCTCAGGGCTGAAGAACAGGTTGTTGAACAGGGTCTCGGCAGCGTCTTTGGTAGGTGGCTCACCAGGACGCATCATGCGATAGATCTCGACCAGCGCTTCCAATTGGTTGCTGGTGGAGTCGATCTTCAGCGTGTCGGAGATGAACGGACCGCAGTCGATGTCGTTGGTATACAGGGTCTCGATGCGAACGACCTGAGCCTTGGCGATCTTGGCCAGGATCTCGGTGTTCAGCTCGGTGTTGCACTCAGCCAGGATTTCGCCTGTAGCCGGGTGAACGATGACCTTGGCGGTCGTGCGGCCCAGGACGTAGTCCAGAGGCACTTCCAGCTCTTTGATACCGGCTTTTTCGATCTGGTTGATGTGGCGCGCAGTGATACGACGGCCAGCTTCAACAATGACCTTGCCTTTTTCATCCTGGATGTCCAGGACGGCAATTTCACCACGCAGACGCGAAGCGATCAGCTCCAGCTTGAGGGTTTCATCCTTCAGGCTGAATACGTTGGTGGTGTAGAAGGCATCCAGCACTTGCTCAGTGGTGTAACCGAGCGCGCGCAGCAGTACCGAGGCCGGCAGCTTACGACGACGGTCGATACGCACGAACACGCAGTCTTTCGGATCGAACTCGAAGTCCAACCACGAACCGCGGTACGGAATGATCCGCGCGGAGTACAGGAGTTTGCCGGAGCTGTGCGTCTTGCCGCGGTCGTGGTCGAAGAACACGCCCGGGGAACGGTGCAGCTGGGAAACGATCACACGCTCGGTACCGTTGATAACGAAGGTACCGTTCTCGGTCATCAATGGGATTTCGCCCATGTAGACTTCTTGCTCTTTGATGTCCTTGATCGCTTTGTTCGACGATTCTTTGTCGAAAATGATCAGGCGCACTTTTACCCGCAAAGGTACGGCGTAAGTAACACCGCGCAACACGCATTCTTTGACATCAAATGCCGGTTCGCCCAGGCGATAACCGACGTACTCCAGCGCAGCATTGCCGGAGTAGCTGATGATCGGGAAAACGGATTTGAAGGCCGCATGCAGGCCCACGTCGCGGAACTGATCTTTGGTCGCTCCCGCCTGCAAGAATTCACGATACGAATCCAGCTGGATAGCCAGAAGGTACGGGACATCCATGACGTCCGGCAACTTGCTAAAGTCCTTGCGGATACGTTTTTTCTCAGTATATGAGTAAGCCATCAGCGTTCCCCAGCTTGGTCACCTGCTTGTTTGGCCCTCCCGACGGGAGCAGCCAGAAAATCTTGCAAACCCCATGGTTTGCACCACCGCATCGGGTGGCTACAGCGCGTTAATGGCGGCGACCGAGTCGACAGCCAAGAACGGAAAAAGGCCGGTGGCAAGAGCCACCAGCCATCAGCCTTCAGCTTAACGCTTGGGCTGGAGACGCAAGGTCGATGCTTACTTCAGCTCGACTTTAGCGCCTGCTTCTTCCAGTACTGCTTTGGCTTTGTCAGCTGCGTCTTTCGACACTGCTTCCAGAACCTGGGCAGGAGCGCCGTCAACTACAGCCTTGGCTTCTTTCAGGCCCAGACCGGTCAGTTCACGTACTGCCTTGATCACGTTTACTTTCTTCTCGCCAGCTTCCAGCAGCATGACGTTGAATTCGGTTTGCTCTTCAGCAGCAACAGCAGCAACAGCTGGGCCAGCGGAAGCAGCGGCAGCGGAAACGCCGAATTTTTCTTCGAAAGCTTTGATCAGCTCAACAACCTGCAGAACCGACATTTCAGCTACGGCGTTGAGGATATCGTCTTGGGAGATAGACATTGCTGTATTTCCTGAATTGGGGGACGGCCTACGCGGCCATCGAAATAAACAAAAATACGCGAGAGAAGTTGCTCAGCCTTAGGCTGCGGCAGCTTCTTTTTGCTCGCGAACTGCAGCCAGAGTACGAGCCAGCTTGCTGGTAGCGCCTTGAATCACGCTCATCAGCTGCGAAATGGCTTCGTCGCGGGTCGGCAGTGTTGCCAGTACGTCGATTTGGTTAGCTGCGAGGAACTTGCCCTCGAACGCAGCTGCCTTGATCTCGAACTTATCCTGACTCTTGGCGAATTCTTTGAACAAACGGGCAGCAGCGCCTGGATGTTCTTTGGAGAACGCGATCAGAGTCGGGCCAGTGAACACGTCGTTGAGGACACTGTATTCAGTGTCAGCAACAGCGCGCTTGAGCAGGGTGTTACGTACAACACGTACGTATACGCCAGCTTCACGAGCCTCTTTACGGAGTCCGGTCATAGCGCCTACTGTCACACCACGGGCATCAGCCACGACAGCGGACAGAGCAGCTTTGGCAGCCTCGTTGACTTCAGCGACGATGGCCTTCTTGTCTTCGAGATTAATTGCCACGGGTTTAACTCCTGCTTGTTACCGTTTCATCTGGCCGGAGCCGGATGTCGTTTTGGTGTCTGATTCGGTAAGGAACCGGGAGCACCATCTGCGTAGGCTTGTGGTTTAAGACTTGCGTCGCCTACGGTCTTGGATAGCCCCCGCCAGGCAGGGACCCCAATTTTTTCAATCGGCGCGATCGCTCGCGCCGATCTGTGTCTTATACGTCCAGCGAGCCTTGGTCGATGACCAGACCTGGGCCCATAGTGGTGCTCAGGGTAACGCGCTTGACGTAGATACCTTTCGAGGAAGCTGGCTTGATACGCTTCAGATCAGCGATCAGGGCTTCAACGTTTTCCTTCAGCTTGACGGCATCGAAGCCGACTTTGCCAACGGAGGTGTGAATGATGCCGTTTTTGTCAGTGCGATAACGAACCTGACCCGCCTTGGCGTTTTTAACCGCGGTGGCTACGTCTGGGGTTACGGTGCCGACTTTAGGGTTAGGCATCAGACCACGTGGACCGAGGATCTGACCCAACTGACCTACAACGCGCATTGCATCCGGGGAAGCAATAAC
The DNA here is from genome assembly GCF_000510895.2 of Pseudomonas sp. FH1. NCBI lineage: Bacteria > Pseudomonadati > Pseudomonadota > Gammaproteobacteria > Pseudomonadales > Pseudomonadaceae > Pseudomonas > Pseudomonas sp. FH1. Next base: position 4,817 of record NZ_AOHM01000050.1, on the reverse strand, counting down.
TACGTCATAGTTCAGGTCGCCGCCTTTCATTTCGGCAGCCAGGTCGTCCATGCCAACGCGATCAGCACCAGCGGCCAGAGCAGCTTCAGCTGCTGGGCCTTGGGTGAAGACAGCTACACGTACAGTCTTGCCAGTACCGTGTGGCAGCACAGTTGCGCTACGAACGACCTGGTCGGATTTACGTGGGTCAACACCCAGGTTTACAGCAACGTCTACGGACTCGCTGAACTTGACAGTCGACAGCTCAGCCAGCAGGGCAGCGGCGTCTACAAAGTTGTAGGCCTTGCCTGCTTCGATTTTGCCGGCGATAGCCTTTTGACGCTTGGTCAGCTTAGCCATTACACACCCTCCACGTTAAGGCCCATGCTACGAGCAGAACCGGCGATGGTACGCACGGCTGCATCCATATCAGCTGCAGTCAGATCCGCGTTTTTGGTTTTCGCGATTTCTTCCAGCTGAGCACGAGTTACGGTGCCAACCTTAACGGTGTTCGGACGAGCGGAACCGCTAGTCAGACCAGCAGCTTTCTTCAACAGAACCGAAGCCGGGGTCGACTTGGTTTCGAAGGTGAAGCTACGGTCGCTGTATACAGTGATGATCACTGGAGTCGGCAGACCTGGCTCAAGACCCTGAGTACGGGCGTTGAAGGCCTTGCAGAATTCCATGATGTTCACGCCGTGCTGACCCAGAGCTGGACCGACGGGTGGGCTAGGGTTGGCCTGAGCGGCCTTCACTTGCAGCTTGATGTAAGCGGTAATCTTCTTGGCCATGAGGCACTCCAATTACGGGTTCAAACGCCTCGAAAGGCTCCCCGGTTACTTGCGCGTTTATCCCAGTGACGACAAAACCCCACAGCCTAAGGCTGCGGGGTTGGGATGCTTGCTCAGCTAGACCTTCTCGACCTGGCTGAACTCCAACTCTACCGGAGTAGAGCGACCGAAAATGAGCACTGCCACTTGGATCCGGCTCTTTTCGTAGTTAACTTCTTCGACAGTACCGTTGAAATCAGCAAACGGACCATCTGTGACACGAACAACCTCACCCGGCTCGAACAACGTCTTCGGCTTAGGCTTGTCGCTACCATCGGCAACGCGGCGCAGAATCGCTTCTGCTTCTTTGTCAGTGATAGGAGCAGGCTTATCAGCAGTACCGCCAATGAAGCCCATGACACGAGGGGTATCCTTGACCAAGTGCCAAGTACCTTCATTCATGTCCATCTGAACCAGCACATAGCCAGGGAAGAACTTGCGTTCGCTTTTGCGCTTCTGGCCATTCCGCATTTCAACCACTTCTTCAGTGGGAACCAGAATTTCGCCGAAGCCATCTTCCATGCCTGCCAGCTTTACGCGCTCTAGCAAAGAGCGCATAACATGCTTCTCGTAACCCGAGTAAGCATGCACAACGTACCAACGCTTAGCCACGGGACACCCTTAGCCAACAATCAAGGAAACAAGCCAGCCGAGCAGGGAATCAAGCCCCCACAACAGCAACGCCATAACCAGAACAACAGCCACAACGATCAACGTGGTCTGCGTGGTTTCTTGGCGAGTCGGCCAAACGACTTTACGGATTTCGGTGCGAGCTTCCTTTACCAGGACCGCGAAAGACTTGCCTTTAGCAGTCTGCAGGCCTACAAAGGCAGCTACAGCAGCAAGGGCAAGCAAAGCGAGGACGCGGTACAGGATCGGCGAAGCAGAATAGTACTGATTGCCAACAACGCCTACGACCACCAAGGCAACTACAGCGAGCCACTTGACCAGATCGAAACGAGAGCTTTGAGCTTCAGCCTTAGGAGTCATCTATGAAGATCCTGTGAAAAGAAAGCCAGATACACCACGTGAATCTGGCAGGTCAGGAGGGAATCGAACCCCCAACCTACGGTTTTGGAGACCGTCGCTCTGCCAATTGAGCTACTGACCTAAAACAAAATCAGGCCGACCATTATGCAGGCCTGAAAAAGACTTTACAACAACCAACCCCACTAGACTTGAAATCACCCGACGATAAAGCCAGGCGCAACACTAACAAGCCGAGGCAGCTGTTAAAACAAAGGCAGATATTTTCATATCTGCCTTGTTATATGGAGCTCTTGAGCGGATTTGAACCGCTGACCTCACCCTTACCAAGGGTGTGCTCTACCAACTGAGCTACAAGAGCAAAACACCTTGCACAACCTGCAAACTTGGAGCGGGTAGCGGGAATCGAACCCGCATCATCAGCTTGGAAGGCTGAGGTTCTACCACTAAACTATACCCGCGGAGCTTGCAGCTCACGCTAAAAATGGTGGAGGGGGAAGGATTCGAACCTTCGAAGTCGTAGACGTCAGATTTACAGTCTGATCCCTTTGGCCGCTCGGGAACCCCTCCTAAGCGAGCCGGCATTTTACATTACGCCGACCTTCTGTCAAGCATTTTCTCATTTAAAAATATGAGGTTAGCTGCGTTGACCTTCGCTTCACACTGTAGGCCTTAAAGGTCTTCACTGCGAAGCGGGCGCCATTCTATGCAAACTATTCGAGAGATGCAACGCCTTCGCACAACATTATTTTATGTTTTAACTCATTGAATTCCTTAGCAAGGTTTTCAAATGGCAGATCCTCAGCCAGGCGTCGGCTTTCAGGGGCTACGCGCAGCCAATAGCCAGAGGCTTCAGCAGTATTGAGCAATTGGACCGTGACCCTTATATCCAGGCTTGTGAGGCGCTGCTCAACAGACTGCGCCTGCCGCTGGTCCGCAAAACCACCGATGTACAAACACATATTCTGCGCCTCAGATGCTTTTGCACGATCTCTGCGCGTCACCGCATCAGACGACTCACTGAGCAAGCGAATGTCCTGTTGCGACCCCTTGTAAAGACTCAGAGGCGTGACATCTTTGGCGCGCAACGGTGCTTCTTGCTGATGCCAGATGTAGTAGAAGGCGTTGAGGACAAGTAAAAGCAAAAACAACCAACGCATATTCACCTCAAGACAAAGGACAAGCCATCGCCAAACCGACAAAAACCAAATCTGGAACGAGTCGGGCCTGTGGCACCGCATCTGCCACCAAATCGGCGTCCCCTCCCGTAAGGAACACAGTGAAGTCATCACCCCAGTAGCTTCGCGCCAGCTCTAACTGAGTGAGTACAAACCCTCGAAGCATAAGCGTACAACCTCGCTCCACTGCCTCTACGGTCGTACGACCTGGAGAGAGGCGCTCCAGCGCCCTTTCAGCAGCAGCGTCGTCGTACCGTATCTTGCGTGTATGAGTTCGCAGTTGGTTGCGCATGAGCGGCATACCTGGACAGATGAATCCACCGAGGTGCTCACCATCCGCTGCGATGAAATCCGCCGTGGCTGCGGTGCCGAAATCGAGCACCAGGCAAGCACCGCGCGCCAACTTGAACCCACCCAGCATTGCCAGCCAACGATCAAGGCCCAAACGCTCAAAATCTTCGTAGCCGTTACGCACTCCGGCCATCGCGCGCGCGGGAGCCGCACAGGAGACAGCAACTCCGAAAGCCTCATGCAGGGCCGCAACCAGCTTGCTTGTTTCTTCCAGGGCACGAACGCTCACCAGCCGGCAACGCGTCAGCAACAAACCGGGAAGCGCCATGAGGCTTTCAATCAAAGCCAGATCCGAACCAACAATCCCTTCCGAAGAGGCGTGAGCACTGTCGGCATCAAGTACACGCCATTTGATAAAGCTATTCCCACAGTCGAGCTCAAGAATCATCACGCAACCTCAGGCTTAACTCACCGCCATTGTATATTTTCTCAACACCATCGACGCTCAAGCGCAGCGCCCCCTGGTGGTCTACACCCAGTACAACGCCATCGACTTGGCTGATACCCGCGATAAGCGACACCGGCCTTCCTTGCCAGGCGTGATTCTGCTCCCACTCATCTTTGAGTGCGACAAAACCACCCTCCCGGTGCCGTTCAAGGTAGCGCTGCAGCTGCAACCCCAACTGCGCCACCATCGCATTGCGATTCGCCGGAGAACCTGTCTGCAACTGAACCGAAGTCCATTGCTGGTCCACCTCGTCAGCCCTCTGCATATTCACGTTGATGCCTATTCCGAGGACAACGTGGCAAATATCAGCGGGGTCTCCTACCAACTCCAGCAAAATCCCGGCAATTTTCTTCTGCCCTACCAGAACGTCGTTTGGCCACTTCAGAGTAACGTTCTGCACACCCGACTCGCGCAAGGTCTGCATGACCGCCAAGCCCACCACCAGGCTCAGTCCCTCCAACTGCCGAAGGCCCGACTCGATGCGCAATACGAGGCTGTAATACATATTTTGTGCGAACGGGCTTACCCACTTCCGCCCCCTCCTACCCCGGCCGGCCGTTTGCTGCTCCGCAAGCACCAGGAGCGGCGCCGCGCAACCGCCATCAACAAGGCGCAAGGCTTCGGCATTAGTGGAGTCAACGGAGTCAGAGATATGAATGGGCCACGCCAGGGAGGGCGCATTCAAGGCAATATCTTCAGCAGTCAAGAACACCAACGGTGACGCCAACTGATACCCCTTACCTCGCACCTTATGGAGGGGCAGATTGAGTTCTGCTTCCAGGTGCTGGAGCTGCTTCCAGACAGCACTGCGGCTGACACCCAGGGCGGCGCCAAGCGCTTCACCCGAGTGGAATCGGCCATCTTTCAGAAGTTTTAACAGCGTCAGCATGCAAATATCGCCTCACAATGAGGCACGCATGATAGCCATGCGCAGAGTCATTGCATAGAAACGCAGGACCTTAGCACTGAAGGTCGTCGAAATGGCCGCCTTTGTGTTTTTCGACCGCCCAAAACAAAACCCCATCTGCTTTCGCAAATGGGGTT
>NZ_AOHM01000049.1:0-827 GCF_000510895.2 Pseudomonas sp. FH1 | reverse complement strand
CTTGATCCGCTCCCGCTTTAGCAGCTGGAAAAAGCTCTCCGCCACAGCGTTGTCGTGGCAGTTACCTCGACGACTCATGCTGGCTACCAGGTTGTTAGCTTTCAAGAAGCTTCGCCAGTCTGAGCTGCTGTACTGACTGCCTTGATCCGAGTGGATCATCACCTCTTGCTTCGGCTTACGTCTCCAAACCGCCATCAGCAGTGCATCAATGGCTACGTCGCTGGTCATCTGCGACTTCATTGACCAACCAATGATCTGGCGTGAAAACAGATCGAGCACCACGGCCAAATACAGCCAGCCTTCATATGTTCGGATGTAGGTAATGTCTGTGACCCAGACTTTGTTGGGTTCTCTGACATCGAATTGGCGCTTCAGTAAGTTCGGTGAGGCAACGGCTGGTTTACCGCCATATTTTCCCGGCCTCCGTCGATACCCAGTCTGAGAACGTAAACCTTCAAGGCGCATCAACCTAGCTACCCGGTGACGGCCACAGCTCTCACCAACCTCTCGCAGGTCATCATGGATCTTGCGATAGCCATAAACACCACCGCTTTCCAACCAGGAGTGTTTGATCAGTCCAAGCAGTCGCTGATCGTCCTTGGCTCGCGCAGATTTTGGTTCTGATAGCCACGCGTAGTAGCCGCTGGGATGAACCTTGAGCGTCAGGCAAAGCCGTCGAATCGCGTAATGACCCGCTTGCTGCTTAATAAAGGCGTACTTCAGCCGCACTCCTTGGCAAAGTACGCGGCGGCCTTTTTTAAGATGTCTCGCTCCTCCGTCACCCGTTTCAGCTCGGCCCGTAGACGACGAACCTCAGCGCTCTGATC
>NZ_AOHM01000048.1:0-1094 GCF_000510895.2 Pseudomonas sp. FH1 | reverse complement strand
GGCGGCCGCAAAAACTGAGTGCAACACCTCACCCTCCGGTAAGGTGCCGCCATGTCCTATACAGAACTCAGCGTCGAAGAACGCGCCACGATCCAGGTCGGGCAATATCAAGGTCTTAGTCAGCGCGAGATAGCTCGAATGCTTGGCCGAAGCCCCTCTACGATCAGCCGCGAGTTGCGTCGCAATCGATCCCTCAATGGGAGATACGTTGCCCACGTTGCACAGGCTCACACTCGCGAGCGCCGTAAAGTTTGCCGCCCTGCCAGAAAATTGGTTCTGGGCAATGAACGCTTCGAGCTGGTGCTTCATTTGCTTCGAGAACGCTTTTCCCCAGAGCAAATCGCGGGCAAGCTGCGTGTCATGAAAATCAATTTCGAAGAAGCCTACGTTTGCCGGGAAACCATCTACAAAGCGATCTATGCGATGCCCGTCGGGGAGTTGCGCAAGGAGCTGGTGCAGTGTCTGCGACAAGGCAAGAGCACACGTAGACCGCGCGCTGGGGGCGTTGATCGTCGCGGCCAGATTCCGGATATGGTCAGTATTCACCTGCGCCCGCCGGAGGTTGAAGACCGTTTGATGCCAGGGCACTGGGAGGGCGACTTGATCAAGGGGAAGAACAACGCCTCGGCGGTCGGGACACTCGTTGAGCGCTCCAGCGGCTATTTGATGCTGGTGAAAATGAATGACGCTACGGCGACATCGGCAGTCGAAGGGTTCAGCGCGGCGCTCAATGGCATGCCGCTGGCCGCTCGTAAAAGCATGACGTATGACCAGGGCAAGGAAATGGCCAGGCACGCCGAACTCACTCAGAAGACGGGTATTGCTGTTTACTTTGCTGACCCACACAGCCCATGGCAACGTGGAACCAACGAGAACACCAACGGCCTTGTCCGCCAGTTTTTGCCCAAGGGAACTGACCTGTCCAGGTACACCCAAGAGGAGTTGGACAAGTTTGCGTATTTGCTGAACATCCGACCACGCAAGCGATTTAACTGGCTGTGTCCGATCGAGGTATTCACTCAGCTGATGGGCTTGCAACATGAGGCTCCTGCTTCAATTCAATAACCGTGTTGCACTCAGCTCCTGCAACCGCC
>NZ_AOHM01000047.1:0-2597 GCF_000510895.2 Pseudomonas sp. FH1 | reverse complement strand
TGCGGATTGCATGACTATCCGGACACCCATTCCACCGACATCTGGACACTGATTCCACGCTGATCCGGACACTCATTCCACGAGCATCCGGACACCGATTCCACGGCCATCCGGACACTTTCAGGCAGGCAGCAACGCAGGAATATTCACTACCATCGACCTCTTTTATCGAAGCGAAGAGGTCGTCGTGGAGCGTTTATCCATGCGTAAAATCCGAGAGGTACTACGCCTAAAGTTCGACGCCGGCCTGTCCGTGCGCAAGATCGCCGCCAGCTTGTCCATCGGCCATTCAAGTGCGGGGGATTATCTTTGCCGATTCGCAGCCAGTGGGCTTCAGTGGCCCATCGATATTTCTGATGCTGAGCTGAATCGACGGCTGTTCCCACCCGCAGTGCCGGTGCCCACCGACCAGCGCCCGATGCCGGACTGGGCGTGGGTACACGCCGAGTTGCGCCGTCCCGGCGTAACCCTGGCGCTGCTCTGGCAGGAATATCGACTCGCTCAACCGCAGGGTTTCCAGTACAGCTGGTTCTGCGAGCACTACCGCCTCTGGGCCGCCAAGGTCGACGTGGTCATGCGCCAGGAACATCGGGCTGGTGAGAAGCTGTTCGTCGATTACGCTGGCCAGACCGTGCCAGTCATTGACCGTCGAACCGGTGAAATCCGCCAAGCGCAGATCTTTGTCGCCGTGCTTGGCGCCTCCAGCTACACCTTTGCCGAGGCCACTTGGTCGCAAAAGCTGCCAGACTGGCTGGGCTCCCACGTGCGCTGCTTCGCTTTTCTCGGCGGCACATCGCAGATCCTGGTGCCGGATAATCTACGCAGCGGCGTCACTAAGGCGCATCGCTATGAGCCCGATATCAATCCCAGTTACCGCGATTTAGCCGAGCATTACGGCGTAGTCGTATTGCCTGCTCGCTCGCGCAAGCCAAGGGACAAAGCCAAGGTCGAAGTCGGCGTCCAAGTCGTCGAACGCTGGATCCTGGCGGTGCTGCGCAACCGCCAGTTTTTCTCGCTCGGTGAACTCAATACCGCCATCGCACTGCTGCTGGATCGCCTCAATCACAAGCCGTTCAAAAAGCTGCCCGGCTCACGCCGATCAGCCTTCGAGGCCATCGACCAACCGGCGCTGCAAGGGCTGCCGGAACACCCCTACGTCTACGCTGAATGGAAAAAGGTACGCGTCCATATCGACTACCACGTCGAGGTCGATGGCCATTTCTACTCGGTGCCGTACCAGTTGGTGAAGCACCAACTCGAAGTGCGGCTCACGGCCCAGACCGTCGAGTGCTTCCACGCCAACCAGCGCGTGGCCAGCCACCTGCGCTCGCTGCACAAAGGCCGCCACACCACCCAAACCGAGCACATGCCCAAGAGCCACCGCGAGCACGCCGAATGGACTCCGCAAAGGCTGATCCGCTGGGCAGAGCAAACCGGGCCCAACACCGCTGGCGTCATCGCCCACATCCTCGAACGCCGAATCCATCCGCAACACGGCTTCCGTGCCTGTCTAGGCATCCTGCGCCTGAGCAAACAGCACGGCGAAGCGCGGCTGGAAGCCGCGTGCCAGCGTGCGCTGGCACTGGGCGCATGCAGTTACAAGAGCCTGGAATCGATCCTGCGCCAGGGGCTGGAACGCCTGCCGCTGGCCCAGCAAAACCTGCCGCTACTGCCCGACGAGCACATCAACCTGCGCGGCCCGGGCTACTACCACTGACCTGAAAAAGGAGGATCAAAATGCTACCAAACCCGACCTTGGACAAGCTGCAAACCTTGCGCCTGCACGGCATGATCAAAGCGCTCAACGAGCAACATGCAACGCCTGACATCAACGATCTCAGCTTCGACGAGCGCCTTGGCCTGATGGTCGACCGCGAGCTGACCGAGCGCGAAGACGCCCGCCTGACCACTCGCCTCAAAGCGGCGCGGCTACGGCACAACGCCTGCCTGGAAGACATCGACTACCGCAGTCCACGTGGCCTGGATAAGGCCTTGATCCTGCAACTGGGCAGCGGCCAGTGGCTGCGCGATGGCCTGAACCTGATCATCGGTGGGCCAACTGGCGTAGGCAAAACCTGGCTCGCCTGCGCGCTGGCCCACAAAGCCTGCCGCGACGGTTACAGCGTGCGATACCTGCGCCTGCCGCGCTTGATGGAGGAACTGGGCCTAGCCCACGGCGACGGCCGCTTCGCCAAATTGATGGCCGGCTATGCCAAGACCGACCTGCTGATCTTGGACGACTGGGGTCTGGCACCGTTTACCGCCGCGCAACGGCGCGACATGCTTGAGCTGCTGGACGACCGCTACGGCAACCGCTCGACGCTGGTTACCAGCCAAATGCCGGTGGACAAATGGCATGCGTTGATCGGCGATCCGACCTTGGGCGATGCGATCCTCGACCGGCTGGTACATAACGCTTATCGGATCGAACTGAAGGGCGAATCGATGCGCAGGCGCGCAACGAAATTGACGGTGGCAGTGGCTTCAGACTAACAATGCAAACCTGCGTCGCTGCGCTCCGACTGCCTGTCCGAATGAGCGTGGAACGGGTGTCCGGATGTTGGTGGGCTGAGTGTCCGGATGGCGTGGAATCCGCA